>NZ_CP094532.1:2522500-2822500 GCF_022811685.1 Chryseobacterium suipulveris
TAGTCTCTAAAATGAGATGTTCCAGCCGCACCTTCCGGTACGGCTACCTTGTTACGACTTAGCCCTAGTTACCAGTTTTACCCTAGGCAGCTCCTTTGACGGTCACCGACTTCAGGTACCCCCGGCTTCCATGGCTTGACGGGCGGTGTGTACAAGGCCCGGGAACGTATTCACCGCGCCATGGCTGATGCGCGATTACTAGCGATTCCAGCTTCATAGAGTCGAGTTGCAGACTCCAATCCGAACTGAGACCGGCTTTCGAGATTCGCACCCACTCGCGTGGTAGCTGCCCTCTGTACCGGCCATTGTATTACGTGTGTGGCCCAAGACGTAAGGGCCGTGATGATTTGACGTCATCCCCACCTTCCTCTCTACTTGCGTAGGCAGTCCCAACAGAGTCCCCAACTGAATGATGGCAACTGTTGGCAGGGGTTGCGCTCGTTGCAGGACTTAACCTAACACCTCACGGCACGAGCTGACGACAACCATGCAGCACCTTGAAGATTGCCCGAAGGAGGGTCTGTTTCCAAACCTGTCAATCCCCATTTAAGTCTTGGTAAGGTTCCTCGCGTATCATCGAATTAAACCACATAATCCACCGCTTGTGCGGGCCCCCGTCAATTCCTTTGAGTTTCATCCTTGCGGACGTACTCCCCAGGTGGCTAACTTATCACTTTCGCTTGGTCTCTGAACCTTGCGGCCCAAAAACGAGTTAGCATCGTTTACGGCGTGGACTACCAGGGTATCTAATCCTGTTCGCTACCCACGCTTTCGTCCCTCAGCGTCAGTTGGACCTTAGTGACCTGCCTTCGCAATCGGTGTTCTAAGTAATATCTATGCATTTCACCGCTACACTACTTATTCCAGCCACTTCAAATCCACTCAAGACCCGCAGTATCAATGGCAGTTTCGCAGTTAAGCTGCGAGATTTCACCACTGACTTACGGGCCCGCCTACGGACCCTTTAAACCCAATAAATCCGGATAACGCTCGCACCCTCCGTATTACCGCGGCTGCTGGCACGGAGTTAGCCGGTGCTTATTCGTACGGTACCTTCAGCTATCTACACGTAGATAGGTTTATCCCCGTACAAAAGAGGTTTACAACCCATAGGGCCGTCGTCCCTCACGCGGGATGGCTGGATCAGGCTTCCACCCATTGTCCAATATTCCTCACTGCTGCCTCCCGTAGGAGTCTGGTCCGTGTCTCAGTACCAGTGTGGGGGATCTCCCTCTCAGGACCCCTAAAGATCATCGACTTGGTGGGCCGTTACCCCGCCAACTATCTAATCTTGCGCGTGCCCATCCCTATCCACCGGGGTTTTCAATATCTAGTGATGCCACCAGATATATTATGGGGTATTAATCCTCCTTTCGGAGGGCTATCCCCCGGATAGGGGCAGGTTGCACACGTGTTACGCACCCGTACGCCGCTCTCTGGGTAGCAAGCTACCCATACCGCTCGGCTTGCATGTGTTAGGCCTCCCGCTAGCGTTCATCCTGAGCCAGGATCAAACTCTCCACTGTATGTTTGTCCGTCCCGCTCAAAGTCATGACTCCGCCTTGGTTTTTTTCCTTACTTGGTTGTTGTATCTTTTCTTTCAATGAACTCCGTTCTTCCGCTATCCAGACTCCGCTCTGCCGCTTCGTCCGATTTGCGAGTGCAAAAGTATAAACTATTTTCTATATGGCAAAATGTTTTGAGAAAAAAATTTGAAATTATTCCTAACTGTCTTCTATTCAGCGTGAAATCTTTCAGAGATTTTGTTTCCGTCATCCTTAAACATCCCGCCCTCCTGCGCTCCCCGCATCATTGTTTCGAATTGGGACTGCAAAGATAAAGCAAATTTTTGAAACTGCAAATATTTTTTTTAATTTTTTTTTGCGGCCATTCCTGACTTATATATAAAAGCTACTTCGCTACCTCCTTAAAAGGTGGGTGCAAAGGTAATGCTTCATTGCGGAGTGAGCAAGCAACTTATCGTAAAAATAGCTGGAAGTGGAAAAAGTGTCGCGTAAATACTTGGCGAAAAGGAGGTTGCAGTCGTCGTCAAGTTATCCACATTATGTGAAATGTATACGTCGCGGTAGGGATAGTAGTGGAAATCCCGCAGTGACGACGAAGGAGGAGCGAGGAATTGGAACGAATAGCTCGACCCGAGGTGTGGGAAAATTATAAAAGTGTAAAGTAAGCGTCGGCGAGGGGACCGTCCAAAAAAAGAATCAAAGAGATTTAATCTTCTGGAAAAGGATATACCCTAAAAGAAAACCGACCGTATCGGCGACGAGATCGAGCCCTTCCAAAGATCTGCCAAACCCCATCACATCCTGCAAAATTTCGGTGAGCATCCCGTAGCAGAGCATTATTTGGAGGAAGATGAGAAACTTGATTCGGGGAAAGGCGCACATGAATGAAAATCCCAAAACCATGAATATTGAAAGGTGGAGTACCTTATCGATACCGTCGAACATAAAGAAGTATTCGCGGTTTTCGACACCTGGTTTGAGAAGCATATAAGTAAGAAATGCCCAATAAATGGGCAAAATCTTAGCAAATATTTTCGAAATTTTATCCAAGGGAAGCTTGGTACTGCTCTGCTGAAAGAAGTTCGGACTGATCCGCGCCATCCGCAATCTGCAATTTGATGATCCAACCTTTTCCGTACGGATCTGTATTGAGCAATTCTGGCTGATCTTCCAAATCGGAGTTGAATTCAGTTACAGTTCCGGAAAGTGGCAAGAAGAGGTCTGAAACAGTCTTTACTGCTTCCACGCTTCCGAAAACGTCTCCTGCGGAAAGTTCATCATCCACGGAATCCACATCAACAAAAACAATATCTCCCAATTCGCCCTGCGCGAAATCTGTAATACCGATTGTTGCGATGTTTCCTTCAATTCTTACCCATTCGTGGTCTTTTGTGTATTTTAGTTCAGACGGTGTGTTCATTTTCTCTGTTTTTTATTTCTTCAAAATTAAGTAAAATTCTTTGACCTGCAAACAATTCTTACCACAATGATACAGAGAGTGATTGAGCCACTCTTTATTAATTAATGCTGATTTTGCTACCTTTGTTACTACGGATTTCACAATCCACCACCTTATATATATAAGGACTCACCTAAATTTCTTTGTACAATGAACTTACAGAATAAACTTAATGCCGCTCAAAAATCCTTTGAGAACTGGCGAAAAACTTCCTTTAAAGAAAGACAAAAACTGATAGAAAAACTCTCAGGAGTGCTCGATTCAAACCGTGAAGCTTTAGGAACGATCATCACAAAAGAGATGAACAAACCCATTTCCCAATCCATTGCCGAAATAGAGAAATGTGCCTTGATGTGCCGCTATTATGCAAAAGCCGAAAACATTCTTCAACCAGAAAAAATAAAAACCGAATACCGAATCTCGGAAATCCACTATGTTCCAATAGGCGTGATTATGGGAATCATGCCGTGGAATTTTCCGTTCTGGCAAGTCTTGATATTTTGCCGTGCCTGCAATTTTGGCGGGAAATACGGTGGTGCTTAAGCATGCATCAATCTGTTTCGGAAGCGGGAAAAGGATTGAAAAGCTGTTTCTGGAAGCAGGTTTTCCAAAAGGTGTGTTCCAGAATCTGGAGATTGGACACGAAGAGGTGAAGAAAGTTTTGGAAAACCCGATCGTTCGCGGAGTAAGTTTAACGGGAAGTGAAAAAGCGGGAGCCGAAGTTGCGGCAACCGCGGGAAGAAATATCAAGAAATCCCTGCTCGAACTTGGTGGAAGCGACGCGTTCATCGTTTTGGATGACGCCAATTTTGAAAAAGCAGCAGAAAGCGGTGCAAAAGCGCGTCTCCAGAACTGCGGACAAGCGTGCAACGCAGGGAAGCGATTCATCATCCAGAAAAATATTGAAAAAGATTTTCTTCCCTTATTTATAAAGGAGTACCAAAAATTTGTTCCTGGAAAACCTTTGGATAAAGCCACCAAAATAGCAGGAATGGCGCGTCCAGATTTGGCGGATGATCTGGAGAAACAATATAAAGCTGCAATAAAAAACGGAGCAGAAATTATTTTGCCGCTTGAAAGAATTTCTCCCAACGAATTCGTGCCAGGTTTGATTAAAGTGAAAAAGGGAAATCCAATTTTGGATGAGGAAGTTTTCGGGCCACTTGGAATGGTCCTGGTCGCAAAAGATGACAATGAAGCCCTGAAACTCGCAAATGATATTCCGTTTGGACTTTCCAATTCAGTTTGGACGAAGGATAAAAAGCGCCAACAATTCTTTACCGAAAATCTGGATTCCGGGACTGTGAGTATTAATAAAGAGTCAAGCTCGGACCCTCGTTTACCGTTTGGTGGTGCGAAAGCTTCGGGTTATGGAACCGAGTTGTCGCTTTTGGCGTTGAAAGAATTTGTAATTGCGAAGACGGTTGTAGGAAACTGAAGATCCAAGAAACAAGGCAAAAGAAACAAGAGCCATGTGATTTCCATAAACGATTGTCAATGGTGAATTCGCTTTGCGGTGAATGGTGAATTTTGATTGGCGTTGCTCAGGAACCATTTGAGCAAACTTTAACAACCACTGCACCAAAATGCACCAACTGCAACAATTGCAACCGCAAAAACTACTTGCTCTCCTCCACTTCCTTTTTCAGCTGGGCTTTGTAGAGTGTGGCGTAGTAACCGTTTTTGTCGAGAAGTTCCATATGTTTTCCTTCCTCGACGATTTTTCCGTGATCCATCACGATGATCTTATCCGCTTTCTCGATGGTTGAAAGTCGGTGCGCAATGATGATGGAGGTTCTATTTTTGGTGATTTTCTCCGTTGCTCGCTGGATGAGTTTCTCGCTTTCTTGGTCGATGGAGGAAGTCGCCTCATCGAGAATCAGAATTTTCGGATCAGTAAGATAAGCTCTTAAGAATGAAAGGAGCTGTCTTTGTCCCAAAGAAATCGACGAACCACGTTCACGCACCACATAATCGTAACCATCGGGAAGCGACATGATAAAGTCATCTACCTCGATGTCTTTTGCAACCGCACGGATTTTATCTAAAGTAATGGTGTCGTCGCCGAAAGAAAGGTTTTCGAAAATACTTCCGTGGAAAAGGAAAACATCCTGCAGAACAACTCCGACATGACTTCTCAGATTGTAGAGTTCATAATCCTTTAAATCAACATCATCGAGAAGAATCTTGCCTGAATTAATGTCGTAAAGTCGCGTAATCAAACTGATAATCGTGGATTTCCCCGCTCCAGTCGCACCCACAATCGCCACCGTTTCGCCAGGATTTACCAAGAAGCTGATCCCTTTCAGAACCTCCTGTTTTTCATCATAAGAGAAATGTACATTCCTAAATTCAATTTTACCGTCAAAATGATCTTTCATCACTTTTCCGTTATTTGGGAGCATAAAATCTTCATCCATCACTCCCAAAACTCTTTCTGCACCTACGATTCCACGCTGGATGTTGTTGAAGCGGTCTGCAATTTGTCTTAGCGGACGAATCAGCATGGAAATGTACTGAATAAAAGCGATTACCGCACCTGCTTTAATAGTAATAAAACCTCCATACATCAGGATAAACCCGAGAAACAGCGAAGAAATCAGTTCGACAACGGGAAAAAACAGCGAGAAAATGAAAACTGTTCTCAGCAAAGCCGCCTTTAAAGTGATATTAATCTGATCAAATTTTTCAAATTCCGCCTTCTGTCGGTTGAAGACCTGAACCAAGGTCATTCCTGAAAGCCGTTCCTGTACGAAGGAATTTTGGTTGGCTGTCCAGGTTCGCTCGTCGCCGAAAGCTTTCTTTAAACGTTTTTGGAAAAATCTCGTAATGACCACCATCAAAGGTAAAATCGCCAATGAGATATAACTCAGGTGCACATCCACTTGAAACATCATGAACAGCACGAAAATGATACGTAAAATATCTCCAAAAACCATCAAGAATCCATCCGTGTAAACGGTGGCGATGGTCTCCACATCACCTACTGCCCTGGTTACGAGCTGCCCCACCGCAGTTTTGTCGAAAAAGGAAGTGCGGAAGTAGATCAGTTTATGGTAAAGCCGTTCACGAATATCGCGAATGACATTTTGCGAAATAAAATTGGAAAAATAGACCAGAAAAAAGTTCAGAATGGTTTCCCCAAAAACCAACGCCACCAAAATATAGATGTGCTTCATCATCAGCGCCTTGTCCTTTAGCCGGATGATGTCGGTATCCACGATCTGCATGGTGAGATAAGGTCTGTATGTGGAAATTACGGAAAGCAGGACTGAAATAACGAGCGTGAAAATAAACCACGCGCGGAACTTCATGCCAATCACGAAAAGCCGTCTGATAATATCCCAAGTGCTTTGCTTCTTCATTTATTCTTGTAAACGGTGCAAAAATACGGAAAAAGTTGGAGTTGGATAGAACGTGTATTTGTTTGTGTTGGTTGCAATTCTCAAGTTTCAGGCCTGTCTGCCGACAGGTAGATTTGAAGTTTCGAGATCATAACTGAGGAAAGAAATTCACTCGAAGAAATTCACTATTGAATTTCATCACTTATCACTCATCGCCCATCACTCATCTTCGCTCTGGCTCACCCACACTCCGACTTACCAACACACCCCCTCAATACCTCCACCGAAACATCAACGCCGACAAAGCAAAGGTTAGAACCGCAACGGCGCCATAAGCAGCCATTGTTGGATTGAGGAATTTACTCCAGGAGAGATAAACCATCCAAGAGGAAATCAATCCTGCGAGAAAGAGCAAGATTGCTGTGGGAAAGGTTTTAAAAAAAGTAAAGATCTTTTTCATTATCGTATTGCTACTGAAACTCATTGATGCCATAAAGTATTTCCTTCATTTTGCTGCCGTTTACTTCTACGGGTTTGTAGGCGACATTGAACTTATCAATGGCAATATTAATGTCGGATTTCAGTTTGCCGTATTCGATCGGTAACTTACTTTCGCATTGTGTTTGGTTTTGGTAGCTGTTTAGGATAATGCTAAATTTCTGGTAAAACTGTTCACCCGAATTGATAAAGTTATTGTATCCGCCGATAAACTGGATGAGTCGGTCAATAGGAAACTCCACCTCGATCTGCATCTTTCTTTTTTGAAGGTTTTCGGATTTAGCAATGGTCAGCACATAGTTTTCGAGTTTATCTTTCACCTCGCTCCAGTCGTCGTTTTCGCGACATTCTTTAAGTGATTTTGCGTAACCTATTGGTTTGGTGTAATCGCGAAAGAGCGTTTCGATATCTTTTTTGATTCCGTCATTTGATTTTTGCAGAAAGGCGGTTTCAAAATAAATCGTGTTCAAGTCATTCTGCATCCGGAGTGTGAAGTCGATAATGCAGTCCACTTTTTTTAGCTCAGATTCTTTCTCTTCTTTGGTAAGGTTGGAAACCAACATGCTTGTAAATGTATTGATTACCGAGGCAATTGAGTTTGTTCCCAAAATACTTGTGAGATCGAAACCAAACTTCTTATCTTTTTTTGACTTGATGAGATCCTGCACTTTTTCAAATTCAGGATATTGGGTAGGGTTTGAGATTTTTGAAATTTCCGAAAAAGTTCTAACGGATGAAAAATGATGATCCAGCCCTAGAACCTTTTCATATAAGATTCGGATAATTTGTAATCCTTTTATGTATCTGATTTTAGAAATCTCATTCGACATATCTGAAAGATTATTGCTGATGTTTGTTTTCAGCATATCCTTTTCAAGGAGCAGATTGAGTTTTCTTTCCGTGTTTTTTTCCTGAATTAGGGCAATATCAATTTCTTGCAACTTCTTGTTATAGAAAGTGATTTTTTCGGAATAGCTTTTAGAAACTGTTTCGAGTTCCGCATACATTTCTTCCACCACTATATTGGGATCATCTTTAAGTTCTTCTGCAAAAGCAAAGATGACTCCTAAAAAGAAGAAAAGGAAGATCATTGTAGTTTGTAGTAAATTTTTCATAATACTCAAATTTTAAAATGGGCATTGCCATTAGTCGCTTCACCGGCAATGCCCGGGTTTAGAAATCACGAAGCGCATTACTTCTCTGAAAGGGTGAAGATCACCACCGCTTCCTCTTTTTCGAAAAGCAGCGGATAATTCCCCTCCTTTATTCTCCCGTACTTTCTGTCAATCTGCAATTGATCGAGCAAAGAATCCTCGAGGATGATATCCTTTTCCTGAGAGAATTGCAATTTTTCGGTGGGTGAAATTTTGTCAAATTCTTTTCCTGCAATGTTTCTTTGCGAGCTTGTGGAAAGTGTTCTGTTGTCAAACACAAAAGCGATGGACTGACCGGAAATTTTTCTCACCGTAACCGCATCTTTGTTCACACTTGGCGGCTCCCCAGAAACATCGCACAATCCCAAACCTCCGTGGCAGTCTCTGCCACGAATATCTGCCGAAATCCTTGCCTCTTGCGAAAACAGAAAGAGCGAAAGAAACATTGCAGGCAAAATTGCATGTTGTTTTTTCATATTATAGGGGTTTAAAATTTAACGATTAATATGGGTGTAATTCTGTTACAGGTTATTTTCAATCCTGAACTTATTTAAATTGAATCTCTTTCTCTGTCAGTCCCCATCCGTCTTGGAAATCCATATTCAGCTTTACTACCTTAATTTTCACTTTTCTGTTGTTTTCAGCCAGCTCCTGCCAAGCCGAAACATGGTCAACATTTCTATTTCCTACAAAAATTGCCCAATTGATCATAAGATAATAATCTGAATCATTCATTACATGCATTGACTCCGATTCTAATGGAATAGTAAAGTCGGTAATAAGTTGCTGTATATTATGAGTGCCTGTTTTTAGTTTAGTATTGGCATCCAGATTTGGAATAACCCGAAATAATCCGGCATTACATGATTCGGAATCTTCTTTATAAATGAGTTCGTTACCGTTTTTGTCAAACAATATAGCTTCGGGAATTCTCTTATAGAAGACTTTTATGATGTCTGAAAATGCTTTCTTGTCTTTGCAAAGATAGTTGTCGCCATGCTGCATTTTATTCTGATCCAAATACATCTTGATGTTTTGGGGGTTCTCTAATTTCGGGTCTTTAAAACCGAAAATTGTTTTGCCAATTTGCTGACAGGATACAAGTGCCAATAAGCAAAAGAGCATGATAATTCTTTTCATAATTTTTCTTTTTAAAATCCTTTCTGTTGCAACCAACAGAAAGGATTTAATGGGGTTAATGCTATCTGATTGATACCGGAATAATATATGACCCGTAAATATTTGAGTCAAAGCTTGGCTTATATGCACCAGCTTTTAGCGTATAAGTTCTTCCGTCCATCTCAACGGGAATGTCATTGTCAACATGCAAGGTGTTATCAAATCTTGTTGTATCGATTGTTTGTGCCAAATCAAAACGATAATAGCTTTGATTCGAGTCCTCAATTAAATACCCCGTAGCTGTTGATTGCCGAAAGCTCACATCTATATCAACATAAGATCCTTTACAGAAACCAAATCCACCACAATCTTTAGATGTCCTTCCGATCACCCAATGGATTTTTATTCCAATTTTTGACGAAGGCGCGTCTGCAAATTTTACATCTTTGGCAGTAGGTTCCAATTTCGTTGACTTCTGCCCAAATGCAAAAGAACCCACAAACACCATCAACACCGCGAAAAATTTAATCATTGTTTTCATAATAATTTTTGTCTCCTCCAGATTTTTGGTTTTAAAGAGCAACGGTCGGGAGAGGCACGTATTTGCGACCGCTGTCTTTGGTTAAAGATTTAAGTTTTGCGAAACCGTTTGTTTTAAGCCGCCGGCTCCGCTTCTTCCGGCTATTGCGGGATGTTTTAGGAGTTCCCGCAAACTCCTCCTATTCGTAGCTACTGAATATTCTGGTCAATTACTTAATTGGTGGTTTTACATTTGGGGCATTTTCTTGAGGCAACCCTACAAGAACAGAATCCGAATCTTCGGAACTATTCCTGTTCATCATAAGGTCTTTGGCTGTATCCATATCTTCTTTGTGAAAATAGGGCAAATTCTCCTGTTCTCGGCAGCTCGTCAATGCAAACAATAAGATTGCGGCAGCGAACCATACTATTTTTTTCATGCTTTAAAATTTTAATGGGTTTAAAAAATTCTAATCACATGCAATTGCGTCTTAAAAGTTTTTCGTTTTCATCTGTGAGATTTATTTTACTCCTTTCTTCACAAAATCTGAAATAGCGAGCTCCTGTTCTTTCCGAAAATCTTCCGTGATTCCTTACCGACAAATCTATATGCCGAACCGATACCCACCAAAAGAACCGACGGAAATTTTAATGATGAAAATTGTCAAAATCAGAAAAACCATTGTCAAAAAATGAAAACCCCATCAGCAAACCACTCATAATCAGCATATAAAAAATTTCCGAGAGATAAGATTTTTTAGCTACATTTGGGTTTCAAAAGCATCCAAAGTGACGGAATTCCGCAGTTTTTTTCTCCTGATTTTCCTTTTTACACAATTGCCGTTCCTGTCATTTGCGCAGCCCGGCGAATATTTAAGCGAATATTCTGATTATCCAGCATTGGAAAAGAAGATAAAGTCTCTGGAAAATCAACCCGAACAGTCGATGGTTTATGTAGAAATGTTTATTAGGAAAGCAAAAAAAGAAGGGAATGCCGATAATATTCATAAAGGATATTTATTTGCAACCTTTAATTCCAGAGAAGAAATACAACTAAAATACGGTGACAGTTTAATTGTTTCCTCTATAAAACTGAATGACAGGAATAAGACAGGTGAGGCGCTTCTGTCACAAGCTTTGGTTTATCAGGGAAATGAAAATTATGAGAAATCCTTAGAATATACCCTTGACGCTTTAAAAATTTTTGAAGAAACCAAGAATCTTTATTTAATCAATACAGCAAAATATTCGATTGCGGAAATCAAAACTTTTCTGGGAGCTTATTCGGAATCCAATACTTTATTTATTGAAACCACAGAGTTTTTCAGAAACAATCAAAAGAGAATAGGCAATACTGACTATCGACTATATTACCTCTACTCATTACTTGGATTAATTGGAACTGAAAATCGCTTGAAACATTTTTCTGAAAGTCAGAATCTTATCGACGAGGGAAAAGCTTATGTGAGCAAAAACCGGGAGTTTTTGGGCTACTTCCCGTATTTTGTCTCTTCCGAAGGAACCAACTTCTACTTCCAAAACAATTATCCCAAAGCGATCGAGAAACTCGACGAAGCCCTGAAACTTTACGACGACAAATGGAAACACCTCACCGAAAAATTCTATATCGGCATGAGCTACTACCACTTGAACCAATACGACAAAGCCATTCCCTACCTTCAGCTGATCGAAAAGGACTATGATGAAACGGGCAAACTCTTCCCCGAATTCCGCCCCGGCTTTGAGGCGATGATCGACATCTACAAAAACAAAGCAGATAAAGACCTGCAACTGCACTATATCGACAAACTCCTGATCATCACCAAAAAGGAAAACGAAAGCAGGGAAAAAATCCGCACACGCTTAGAAAAGAAAATGGGTGAAACCGAGCTGCTCGCCGCCAAAAAGGAATTGGAAAACTATAAGAAATGGCAAAAGTTTGCACCGATTTGGATTGGAACAATACTAATTGTTGCGGGACTGTTGTTTTACCGAAACCGGAGTAAAAAACTGCGAAAAAAAATATCACCACATTCGGAAGATCATGGTTTTTCCACGACTGAAACTCTTGAAACCATTGCCCTTTCCCTACACAACGATGCGCCGTTTACAGCTGAGCCGACAGAAATTACCCCAACTACACTTCCACTAACCGAACCTGAAAGTTCTGAACCCACCGACTTTAGCAAATATGCCCCGATCCGGAAAGAAACAGTGCTCCTCATCCAGAAAAAACTCGCCACATTCGAAGAAGAAAAGCGCTTTACCTACAAAAACATTAAGCTCAGTTCGCTTGCAAGGGATTTCGGAACCAACGAAAAGTATATTTCCGCCATCATCAAAGCCGACAAAGAAAAGAACTTCAATGAATATTTGAGCGACCTCCGAATCGACTATTTCCTGCAGCTCCTCAAAATACCTGAAAATAAATTGAAGAGCATCACAGAACTTTCAGAAAAAACGGGCTTCACCAACAACGAAATGTTCCATAAGGAATTCAAGAAGAAGTTTGGTGTTTCTGTGAAGCAGTATTTTGGGAAGGATTAATCGGCTTTAAGCAATCGGCTTTCGGCTTTCGGCGGTTTAGAGTTGAAAACTAAGTTTATCGTTTTTAGCCAATGATAATTTCTCACCGATTTCACAGATGACGCAGATTATTATGTGGTTGCAATTGTTTCAGTGGTATCAAGTTTCAGGTTTCAAATTTCAAAGATCATAGCTAAAGAAGAAATTCACTCGAAGAAATTCATTCTTGAATTTCATCGCTCATCACTCATCACTCATCGCTCATCACTCATCGACACTCCAACTCACCTACTCTCCAACTCTCCAACCCTCAAACTCTCAAACCCTCAAACCCTCAAACCCTCAAACTAAAAATTATAACCGACATCCACTAAAAACAAACCTTGCGGCGGCGCGGAAGTTCCTGCTGCGTTACGGTTTTGCGATTCAATGACGGTGCGCAAATCTTCAGGTTGGATTTTTCCGTTTCCGATTTCGACCATGGTTCCGACGATGGCGCGAACCATGTTCCTTAAAAAACGGTCGGCAGAAATGGTGAATTTCAGTTCGGAACCGTTTTGTGACCATTCTGCTTTGTAGATTGTGCAGAGGTTGGTCTTGTTGTCGGTGTGAAGCTTGGCAAAACTGGTGAAATCATCGTATTCAAAAAGGATTTTGCACGCCTCGTTCATTTTGTCGATGTCTAAATCCCTTCTCCAGATTTGCCACGCAGAATCTTGGGTAAATGGATTTTTTTCTAAAGAAATGTAATATTCATAGGTTCGGAAAGTGGCGTCGAATCTTGCGTGGAAATCATCTTTTACCTTAAAGATTCTTTTCACCGAAATATCGGGAGGCAAGAAACTGTTGAGTTTGTGCGGCAGATTTTCCTCTAAAATTTGCTCCGTGTCGAAGTGGGCAAACATTTTTTTTGCATGCACTCCAGTGTCGGTTCTTCCCGCTCCCGTCGTTTTGATTTCTTCGCGAAGAATCGTGGACAAAGCTTTTTCCAGTTCTTCCTGAACGGTGATTTCGCGCGGCTGAATCTGGTAGCCGAAATAGTTTTTCCCGTGGTATGAAAATTCGATGAAGTAGCGCATTGCTGCAAATTTAAAATAAATGCCACGAATGCACGAATAATTCAGTCCAGTATCCAACTCAAAAATTAACTTGTTGATCACTGCTGCAGAATCTACAGAAACTAAAAATGCCAGGAATGCACGAAATTTAATAGTGGCAATGAATCTTTATTTCATTCGCGAATTGACTCCGTCGAATCTTCGATTTCGTGGCACAAAAAAATTCTAGCTCAAGTTATCAAAGATTAGAAGCAGTCAATGGACAAATTAGAATCTTTATCGATTTGTGGATAGGAAAATTCCCATACTTTCGCATTATGAAAATCCTTTTGCTTTCCGACACCCATTCCTACATCGATGAAAGAATTATCGAATACGCCACACAAGCCGACGAAATCTGGCATTGTGGCGATTTTGGGAATATGGAAGTAGTCGAGGAACTTGAAAAAATAAAACCACTCCGCGGCGTTTACGGAAATATCGACAACGAAAAAATCAGAAGAATTTTTCCCGAAGTTCTGCGGTTCAACTGCCAAAAAGTGGAAGTTCTGATGATCCACATCGGTGGTTATCCTGGAAAGTATTCTCCTTTAGCCAAAAAAGAAATTGCAGAAAATCCACCGAAACTATTTATTTCAGGACATTCGCATATTTTAAAAGCGATGTTTGACCATAAAAATCAATTACTTCATTTGAATCCAGGTGCAGCGGGAAATCAAGGATGGCATAAAGTGAGAACGATGATGCGGTTTGAAATTAATGGGGAAAAGATTGAAAAGTTGGAAGTGATTGAGTTGGGAGTTAGGTGATTATTCCAGCAATCGGCTTTCAGCTTTCAGCAATCAGCAATCAGCTTTCGGCAATCCGTAAAATAATGTCAACAAAAAAGGATTCCCAAATTTGGGAATCCTCCGGAAAAAAGTAAGTATGAAAATTACTACTTTACAATTAATCTTTTTACGATACCTTCTGAAGTTTTGATGATGTAAAGTCCCGTTGCAAATCTGCTGGTATCGATGGTTTTCTGTTTTGCGGCTTTCTGCAGAAGTTTTCCTGCCATATCATAAATTTCAATGTCGGCTTCTCTGTTGAAATAAACCGTCCCTTTCGAAGCCGGATTCGGGAAAACCGAGAAAGTGTTCGTGGTATTTGCAGCGCCGTTTGCAGAAAGGATTGAGTCATTAATTTCATAAATCGTCAATGTTCCGCTGATTTCGTTTGCAATCACGATATACCCTTTTCCAGTCGCACTTTCGTTTTTCGGGATGTAGGTAATTCCTTCCGCACCGTTGTCGCCACCGTATGCAGAAGTATTTCTGGTATTTTTATAGTCCACAAAAACGGGAGCGTTCGGATTGGTCACGTTATACACCATCACTCCGCCGATTCTTTCCAGTGAAATAAATGCAAAAGTTTCGTTGGCAATCGTTGCGATTGTCACTCCTTCCGGTTCCGGACCTTTTGAGCGGCTTCTGTTCTTCGGAGTATTCGAATCGGAATGATCAGCATTGAAAATTGTTGGGAAATGTTTTGCGGTATATCTTTCGAAATCGTCGCCACTGTCGAAAACAATCTGTTTCGTATCCGCATTAAAAATCGAGAACGATCTTGCTCCCACTGAATTGATTTCTTCAAATTCACTGTCTCCATCAAGGTTTCCGTTCAGGTTCGTCACTCTGAATCTTCCAAGATTATGCGATGCTTTCAACATTTGAGCTTGTGGAAAAACCGCGGGATCCAAAACGTAATTGTTTGCTCCAACTGTGGTTCTTTCGTTCAGGTTGGAAAATTCTTTTTCGTCGCCTTCATTTGCAGTGATGATGAAATTGGTTCCATTAACTTTATAAGTCGCAACACCATCCGGAATGTAGTAGGATTTTACCGGCCAGTTTGCAATCAGCACTTCACCGTTGTTGTCGGAAGCGTCGAAACCGTTCCCCGGCAAATTCATATCTTTTTTACCTAAAGCCCAAAGCGAAGTAAGGGTTTTGGTATTCAGATCAATTTCTGCAACCGCGTTATTTTCCTGGATGGTTACAAAAGCTTTCTGGTTATCGTCGGAAATCGCGATGTATTCAGGTTCCAAATCCTGGGAAAGTGTACTCGAAGCTTTTAGCTTTCTGATTCCTGAAGCGATTAGTGAAGCTTCCTGAGCGTTGAAATCGGTAAACAAAAGTGTCGTCACATTCGATTGTGAAAGTGAAGGAATCCCACCGGAAATATCAATAATACTAACCGAACCTTCCGGATCTACGGAATAATTTGCGTTAGGTTCACCTTCATTGGCTGTTAAAACTTTTGTTCCATCATTGGTAAAAGTCACCATATCCGGCAAAGCTCCTACTGTAACCTGTTTTAGAAAATTTCCCGAAGTATCGAAGAATACTACCGAACCATCCAATTGAGGATTGGTGTTTGGAGAAGCTACCGCAACTATTCCGTTTTTCACAGCAACACTGGTAATTCCTCCATAAGCATTCATATCCACCGAATTGATGACAGTTGGTGCAGATGGATCAGTGAAATTAATGATATCTAAAACTCCAGCAATCGCACTGGTTGTGAAAAGCCGTTTGGAAATCGGATCGTGAACCACGATTTCGGTGGTACTGCTGTTTGCACCGGAAGGATCGAAACTTCCAACATAATTCAGTGTAATCTGATTATTGGGAACCGGTGCCTGTTTATCGTTATCAATAATATAGACCGTCGAAAGTTGCTCTCCTGTAATCGCTGCTCCTACTGGATTTTCCAAACTTAACACGAAATATTCTGCTTGCTGTTCTTCGAGCGTGTCGTCGATAATCGGAATCTGGATATTGTAAATTCCCGGAGTTGAGGGAGTAATATTAATGGTTTGCGTCGCCAAAGTAAAATCTCCCGAATCAGCAGTGCTGAACGGAGCCGGCTTCACCACCAAATCCACCGATGCATTGGAAGGCGAATTGACCTTTAATGCAAAATTTAAAACTCCCGCATCTTCGTTTACTTTAATAAAAGTTTTGTCGAATGCGACAGAAGTTCCCGCTGTTGTAAACGTGGAAGAAGTCGTCTGTGTTACCGCATTGTCGCTGAAATCTTCGACAATATTTGGTTTTAATGCCACATAATAAGTTTGGTTGGTCATAAGATTTGTATCCGGAATCACGGTTATGACATTATTGCTAAAGGTCGTCGTGAACGCAACCACCGCTCCGGAAGCATTGCCAATTCTGAAATCCACCAAATCTTTTGCATTCGTATCGGTAATCGGCGAATTGTCGATCAATCTTACATCTTCGTTAAAAGAAATAGTTGGTTTAAGCGTGGTCGAAATGTTCGTCGCGTTATTTACCGGAGTCAAAGTTACGACAGGCGGCGTTGTATCTGCACCTCCCAATGCAGTCGCGTCCAAAGTGAAATTATCAAAACGGTTATTGCCAACATTTCCGCCAGATCCGGTTTCGAATTCTACTTTCAGCTTAAAGTTTGGGTTATCTTTAACGTTAGGAATCGCCGAAAAATCGAGCGTTAATAAAGTCGGATTTCCATCAACAGGAGCGAAAGTCGTAAATGGACTGAAATCCGTTCCGTTGGTGGAATAGGACCAAAGTTGAGTTCCAGCTCCAGAACCGGATCTTCTTGTCGCGGTTGTTACCACCACATTTTCAAAACCAGTTGTCGGAAGTGAAAACTGCAACGCTCCTCCAATTGGATTATTGAACCTCAAATGCGTTCCGGAAGGATCGCCGTTTCTTGCGTTCAGGTTTTCTACGTTAAAGTTCTGTCCGGTACCACCTGCATTGTCGATCACACTTGATCCACCGGGAACAGCGACCAAAGCAGCTCCCGAAACCAATGATTGAGTTGGAGTTGTGATCGTAGCGATTGTAGAATTGTTGTTGAAGTTCCAGTAGTGAACCAACGTTTGCGAAAACGCGAAAGACTGCGCTCCAAATACCAGCGAAACTGCAAAGAGTTTCAGCGTGTAAATTTTCTTCATAGTTACTCTTTTATCAGATGCACAAAAATCTGATTATTAAACCAGAGAACCTTTAACGCAAGTTTAAAGATTCGTGAATAAAACCTTGTTGATAAATGGTTCAGCTTGGGTTAACTTTAAGTTTCAAAATGAGACAATAGAAGAAGTTTGAAATTTCGCATTCGATTAATTGTTGGAAGCTGATTTTAAAATGAGAAAGTAGACAGCGTTTTCATCTACGCTTCATCAATTCGCTGTATTGGATCAATTTTAAAAATCTTTGGTGAGAATAATTGAAGTTTTTAGTTAGAAATTCCACCACAAAAAAAACCATTTTTCAAATCTTTAATCCTTAAATTTGAGAAAAATAAGTCATGAGAAAAAAACTCAAAGAAATGCCTCTCTACAAAAAGGCAGACGAAATCTATCGCACCGTAAAGACGATCTGCGACCTGATTCCCGATGAAAACGAATATCTTCAGCACACCAAAATGCACCTTCAGGAAAACACGATGGTCATTATGGCGAAAATCTCCGGTGCGGAAGCGGTGAATCTGTGGGACATTAAAATGGAAAACGCCGCAATCATCCGAAAATGTGCACGCGAGCTGATGGTGAGTTACCACAGTTTGACGGCTTTCGGTTTTGACGAGGCAGACTATTACCTGATTGTGCGCAAACAGCTGGAAGAATTCAGAATGTTGTTCCGGGAATGGGTGGCTTCATTTGACCCGAAGAAATTCATCGTTGACGAATGGGGACTTTTCAACCCGCCTGGAATTCCGCAGGATTACCAACAAAGCGACGAAGAAATCGACTTCTTAGACGATGATGAAGACGAGTTGGATTTCGGTTATGACGATTTTGATGATGAGGATGAATAAACTACGATTTCTAAGAGTTCAAACGCATTAATAGACAAATTCATAAAAACCACAAAAGTCACAAAAGAAACCTGCTAAATACCACCTCTAAAGAATTTCAAAAATATTTCTTAGATACCAAAAGAAAAAATCGAAGATTTTTTTGAACTTTTGTGTCCTCTTAACTTGCTTTTCTTAACTCTATCATTGATATACAGTAAGATTTTTGTGCCTTTTGTGGTTAAAATTATAATGCGTTTGACTTGCATTATTACTTCTTCCCCTTCAAACCATCATAAATACTGTGGACTAAACCATCGGCAACAGAAATTTTCGGTACGAAGATTTTGTTGATGTCGCTCCACGTCATGACTTTGGTAAAGATTTCCAGAGCCGGAACCAAAACATCTGCGCGGTCCTCCCGAAGATTGTGCCTGATCATTCTCTCATGAACGGATAGTGAACTCAGTTCCTTATAAGTCGTTTTCAAACCCGACAGAAAAAGCGGTTTGCCGTCCTTGGTTTTGCTCATCGAAAAAATCTTGTTTATATTTCCACCGGAACCGATTGCAACCACCGTTTTTTTGCTGTTGATATTCTTGCGAATTTCTTCTTTCATTTCCTTCCAAAGATCGTCGGTCACGAGATTGTTAAGCAATCGGATGGTGCCGATATTGAAAGAGTTTTTGTATTTCAGTTTACCATTTTCGTAGAAAGTAAGCTCGGTAGAACCACCGCCAACATCCACATAAAGATAAGCAAAATCTTTGTCGAGTCCTTCTGCGACGTGGTTTTCGTAAATCAAGGTAGCTTCTTCATCACCTGAAATAATTTCAATATTGATTCCTGAAGTTTTTTTCACCTCGTCAATAATCGCTTTGCCGTTTTTCGCATCACGCATCGCGGAAGTTGCACACGCACGGTAATGTTCGACATTGTAAATCTTCATCAAATCAGAAAAAACCTTCATCGAGTCGATGACCATTTTCTCGCGTTCTGCACCGATTTCGCCGTTGGTAAAAACGTCCATCCCCAAACGGAGCGGGATTCTCAGAAGGTTTAGCTTTACGAATTCCGGTTTCCCTTTTCTTGGTTCGTTTACTTCATTAATTAAAAGTCGTGCGGCATTACTCCCGATATCGATGGCGGCAATTCTCATGGTTTCTGAAAAATTATTGGTCTTAAAGGTAAGAAGAATCAAACGAAAATGGAAGTAAATCGCGGATGGATTTGGTTTTGTAGATTTCACCATCCAATGAAGCGAAGTAAATTTCGATCTCGTCTTTCTGCTTGGATTCATATTCCAGGATCGATTGTCGGCAAGCTCCACAAGGTGGAATCGGGGTCGATGAAATGGCATCTTTTGGCGCACCGATCACAAAAAGTTTTTTGATTTTCACGTTTGGAAAATTTGCAGAAGTCCAGAAAATCGTCGTTCTCTCCGCGCACAATCCCGACGGATATGCCGCGTTTTCCTGATTGCTTCCCGTGATGATTTCGCCGTTTTCCAGAAGCACCGCACATCCTACCAAAAAGTTGGAATACGCCGCATAAGCGTTTTCACGGATTTTCTTGGCGGCATCGAAGAGTTTTTTTTCAGTCGCATCCAGCGCGTCGTAACTGCTGATGGCTTCAAAGGTGATTTTAAATTCTTTTTCCATTATAAAAAATCGGGAGGTAAAGATAGGGAAATTCGGTAGATTTTAGATGTCAGATTTCAGATTTCAGATGTTAGATCTCAAATTGTAGGTTACAAATGGGTGCAAATGGATGCAATGGTTACTTCTTCCTTATTAATAGATTTTGATGCTGTACTCTTCAGCAATGTTCTATTTTTGACTTAATTTTGCAATGATCAACAATTGCAACAACTGCAACTATTGCAACAATCGCAACCACTACAACAAAATCAAATACAAATGACCCTCTACTCCAAAATATCTTTCCGCAATCTCGAACTCAGCAACCGATGGGTAATGTCGCCGATGTGTATGTACTCCTGCGAAAACGGTGTTCCAAATGATTTTCATTTCGTGCATTACGCGAGTCGCGCTCAAGGCGGAACTGGACTGATCATCGTGGAAGCAACCGGCGTTGTCCCGGAAGGAAGGATCACCAATAAATGTACTGGAATCTGGAACGACGAGCAGAAAACCGCCTTTTCTAAAATCGTGAAATTCATCCACGCAAACACAGAATCCAAAATTGGGATTCAGTTAGCGCACGCCGGAAGAAAAGCTTCAACCTGGAACGGGAAACAAATCTCTTTGGAAGAAGGTTGGGAAACCGTGGCTCCATCGCCGATTCCTTATTTGGAAGGCGAACGAATTCCGCACGAACTTTCAGTTTCGGAAATCAAAGATTTGGTAAAAAATTTTCAGGATGCCGCGATCAGAAGTTTGGAGGCAGGTTTTGATCTGATTGAAATTCACGCTGCACACGGATATTTGATTCACCAGTTTTTGTCGCCGTTATCGAATGTGCGAACCGATGAATACGGCGGAAGTTTTGAAAACCGAATCCGGTTTTTATTGGAAATCGTTGATGCCGTGAATGAGGTTTTGGATGATGACCACCCACTTTTTGTAAGAATCTCGGGAACTGAATATGCTGAAAACGGCTGGAACATTTCCGACAGTGTGGAACTCGCAAAGATCCTGAAACAAAGAAAAGTTGACCTCATCGATGTTTCGAGCGGCGGGAATATCCACGGTGCAAAAATAACTTTGTTTGATGGTTACCAAGTTCCTTTCGCTTCCGAAATTAAAAAAGATTCGGGAATGAGAACCGGCGCGGTCGGATTAATCAAAACTGCAGAACAGGCAGAAGAAATTTTGCAGAACGGCGACGCAGACTTGATTTTCGTGGCGCGGGAAATTTTGAGAAATCCTTATTTGGCGATACAGAATTCATTTAAAGAAAACCAAAACTGTTTTTTCCCTCCTCAGTATGAAAGAGCAAAACCTTGATTAAATGTTACGAAATCAAAGATGGATGGATTCAATGCGCGAATAAATAATTTTTGAAACAGTAGAAAAAAAACCGGTTTTGACTTTTATATTAATTTTTTCATAATTTTACTAACAACGTAAAAACTAATTTATCATGAAAAAAATTATTCTACTTCCCCTATTTCTGTTGGGATTTTGGGGAATGTCTCAAAACAGCATTCAATCCGGTTTCGGAGAATTTAAGTTCAACCAAGCCAAAACACCATGTTTAACAAAAGAACAGCATGACGAAATTTCCGCTCAACTTGATCAAAGTGCGAAACTTCTTCAGGCGGAAGGTAAATTATTAATTTCACCCAAAGCTCCGCCGCTAAAATTTATCTGGCCGGTAAGAAAATCCGCCACTGCTCCCTACGAAAATGTCTGGAGCATCAGTAATCATGTAGATCACGACCTCAATTATCCAAACCAGCTAAAAGACTGGAATTGCGGTACCAGAACTTACGATACTGCAGACGGCTACAATCATCAGGGAATTGATATTTTTACGTGGCCTTTTACATGGTTCCAGTTTGAAAATAATCAGGCGGAAATTATTGCTGCAGCAGACGGAGTAATTATCTACAAATCTGACGGAAATTTTGATAAAAACTGCGCTTTCAACAGCTCCAACTGGAATGCGGTTTACGTGCAGCATTCCGATGGTAGCAGAGCTTGGTACGGACACATGAAAAAAAATTCTCTCACTCCCAAACCTGTAGGTGCAGCAGTAGTTGCAGGTGAATATTTAGGAATTGTCGGCAGTTCCGGAAATTCTACCGGTCCGCATCTGCATTTTGAAGTGTATGACAGCAACAATCAACTTGTGGATACTTATCAAGGTCCCTGCAACGATTTTGTATCCGGAAATATTTCCTGGTGGCAAGTTCAAAAACCTTATCAAGACCCAAAAATCAATGCCGTTCTTACCCACACCGCACCGCCTAATTTTGGAACCTGTCCTACTACAGAAATAACTTACCAAAAAGATGATTTCGTTAGCGGAAGCAACGTTGTAGCGGCAGTTTATCTTGCAGATCAAAAACCGGGAATGGTTATTGTAGTGCGGCTTATCCGTCCGGATGGAACCGTAGCTTTTACAACCAGTATTAATTCAACGACGTTCTACGCAGCAAGTTTTTGGTACTGGACTTTGCCGGCAGGAACCTTCAATATGAACGGGAACTGGAAGTTTTCAGCAAATGCCGAAGGAACAACAGTGACGCACAATTTTACTTACGGGATTTTAAATACGCAAGATCATGATGCTAAAAGCATTGAAATATTCCCAAATCCAACCAAAGATTTCTTAAATATTCAGGGACTTGGTGCCGAAAAAATAAAAAGAGTTTCCGCTTATGACGCATCGGGAAAAATGATAAGTCTTCAGGCGGCGAAAAAGGATCAGGTTAATGTATCTGATTTAGAAAATGGCTCTTATGTTTTAATGATTCAGACCGACCATAAAACTTATAAAAAGAAATTCATCAAAAAATAATTCCTTTAAAAATTTTAACAAAAAAATCCCTGACTTACAATAAAAATCAGGGATTTGTTTTTTTACGAATATTCAAATTTTCTAATGACTTCCAGCGTCTTGTCGATTTCCTTTTCTTTAATAGCGTCAGAAATAAACCACGTTTCAAAACCACTCGGCGGAAGATAAATCCCGTTTTCCAAAAGCTGGTGGAAGAAATTGTTGAACAGCGAGTGGTTCGCCATCGCCGCCTCGTCGAAATTAGAAACCGAAGTCGCGTGGAAAAACACACTCATCATCGATCCTTTCCTGTTAATGCGGTGCGGAATATTCTTAGAATTCAAAATCTTGCCAATTTCGAAGTCGAGGGTTTCAGTAGCTTTGTTGATATTTTGATAAAAGCTCGCATCCTTCTTGATGAGTTCCAAAGTAGTCAAACCAGCCCTCATCGCCAAAGGATTCCCGCTCAAAGTTCCCGCCTGGTAAACCGCGCCTCTCGGAGCAAGATGGTTCATAATTTCATTTCTTCCCGCAAAAGCACCGACCGGCATTCCGCCACCGATTACTTTTCCGAAGGTTACCAAATCCGCTTTCACATTGAAAACTTCCTGGGCTCCGCCAAAAGCCAAACGGAAACCTGTCATCACTTCATCAAAAATCAAAAGCGCACCATTTTCGTCACAGATCGTACGGAGTTTTTGTAGGAAATTATTTTCCGGCAAAACGCAACCCATATTTCCTGCAACCGGCTCGATGATGATGGCGGCAATTTCTCCTTCGTTGTGTCTGAACAAATCTTCGACCTGCTCAAAATCATTGTATCGCGCAAGAAGTGTGTCTTTTGCCGTTCCCGCAGTAACTCCGGGTGAATTCGGATTCCCGAAAGTTGCGGCACCACTTCCCGCTTTAATTAAAAACGAATCCGAATGTCCGTGATAGCAACCTTCGAATTTGATAATTTTATCTCTTCCCGTAAAACCTCTCGCCAAACGGATTGCACTCATACACGCTTCAGTTCCCGAAGAAACCATTCTGATCTGGTCGATATTCGGCACATTTTCCACGATGAGTTTTGCAATTTCTGTTTCGAGTTCGGTAGGTGTTCCGTAGGAAAACCCGTTTTCTGCCTGCTTCTGGATGGCTTCCAAAACCTCGGGATGCGTGTGTCCCAAAATCGCCGGTCCCCACGAATTGATATAGTCGATGTAAACATTATCGTCCACATCGGTCATGTACGCACCTTTTGCATATTTCATAAAAACGGGAACTCCGCCAACAGATTTAAAGGCACGAACTGGTGAATTTACTCCACCCGGAATATATTTTTGGGCTTCGTCAAAAAGCGCCGAACTTCTTTGATATAACATTTTATAGGTGATGAATGATGAGTGATAAATTATCCTCTCGGTTTTTTTTCCTGCAGGTAAATGAGCTGTCCCGGTTTTGGTTGCTGTCCGAAATCCATTCTGTTTTTTGAGTAGAGTTTCTTCAGCTTGATGCCAAATTTCTGCGAAATATAGTGCATCGATTCGCCGGCTTGAGATTTATACGTGGCAATATTTCCTGTGGATGATTTTGATTCGAGGAAGAGGATGTCGTTTTTTCTGACATGGTCGCTGTCGAGCTCGTTCCATCTCAGCAAACGACTTTGGCTGATTCCGAATTTTTTCGAAAGCGACGCCAAATCCATATCGTCGGGAACAATGATGAATTTGCGGTTTTCGTTCGGATGGCTTTTAATTAAGATTGAATTCAGAAGCTCCGTTTTGCTGACGATTTTCTCAACTTTTTCCTTTTGCTTTGCGTAGGAAGTTTGTTCATAAGGAACTGTTACCGTAACTGGTTTTGTATTGGCTTTATTTTGTTCGAGCTTTGCCATAAAAACCTGGTCATTGCGCAAATCGGGATAGAGTTTAAGAATTGCGTAATGCACCTCTTTTGAATTGGTATTGTCGAATTCGTACAGTTTCAGTTTTTCGATTTTGTCGATCAGAATATAGGCGTATCGCGGATTGGTGGCGTAACCTGCCTTCTTCAGTCCGTGTGCCCATCCTTTGTAATCTTTGATATCGAGTTTGAAAAGGTTGACGTAATATTTTCGGTATGCCAGGAATTTAGAGTGGTCTTCATAGGAATCTCTCGGGTCGTCGTACACGCGGAAACATTCATTCGGAGCATCATCGGTGTGCGCCATTGTTTTTCCGGTCCAGTCTTCTTTGCATTTAATTCCGAAATGGTTATTTCCCTGGATTGCCAATCGGCTTTGTCCACCACCAGTTTCCAGAATTCCCTGTGCCAAAGTGATTGAGGCGGGAATTTTATACTTCTCCATTTCCTCTACGGCATAAGCTGCAAATTTCTGCACGTACTGGTCATCGTTTTTCCAGGATTGCGAATAGGTTTTTGATAGAAAAAATACAGTAAAAGCAAAAAATATTTTTCTCATAAATGGATTTATATTTTGGCTAAATGGACATTTACTTTTTTTAAATGGGCTAAAGCCCATTCCTATTGATAATGACTGTTCTATTTTGCTTTTTCAGCATTTCGTTGGCTCCCTCGATTCCCTGCAATCCGCCGGTATGGAAACAGAGGATTCTACTGTTTTCGGGAAAGAAACCCTCATCAATCAACTCGAAAACTTTCTGCATCATTTTCCCGGTGTAAATGGGATCCAATTGAATCCCGAACTCTGCTGAAAACCAATTGATAAAACGGATATTTTCGTCATTTATTTTACCATAACCCCCGAAATCTGCCTCGATCAGCGAAAAATTTTCATTTCCTGACAGTTCTGAAATTTTAGTTTTCAAGGAGTTGTCATCAACAACTTTAAAGCCCAAAACTTTCTGGTCATCTCCCGCAAATTTCGAGATTCCTGCAATCGTTCCGCCAGTTCCCACCGCGGTGCAAAGATAATTAAAACTTTTTGTATCGCTGCTTAACATATGCTGAATGCCATCTACAGCGAGATTGTTGGTTCCTCCGTCTGGAATGATCAAGCTACTCGGAAATTCGTTCTCCAATTTTTTGGTTAATGAAACTTTGTTGCGGTATTCTTCCCTCGAGACAAATCGAAAATCCATTCCGTTGGAACTGGCAAATTTCAAAGTCGGGTTTTGTTCCCATTTTTGTTGGAGTTCCTCGCCGCGGATGATGCCCAAAGTTTTGATCCCCAGATTTTTTCCCAATGCGGAAACCGCAGAAATGTGGTTGGAGAATGCGCCGCCAAAAGTGATGATTAAAGGGTTTTTCGGATTTCTTTCTAAATAGTGATTGATATTATAGAACAGTTTCCAGAATTTGTTTCCTGAAATTTCGGGATCGATCAGATCTTCTCTTTTGATAAAAAGACGGACGCTTTTGTTTAATGGAATTTCGGTGATGGGAATTTTTATGGTGGGAAAATTCATTTTCTTGATTCTCGCTAGTTGTACAAATTACGGAGAATTATTTTGGGAGAAAAAGTGAGCGGAGAAATTTTTTGCCAATTCAAAAACGCAAAGCATTTTCAAAAAATCCTATTCGAGGTAGCAAAGTTGGCGGATCAATCCGCTGATTAAAGAGATGCTTCATCAATCCGCATTTTGCGGAGTTCGCTTTGCTTCCTCTATGTACGACGAAATTAAAATAAATCTTTGCGATTTTCTTTAACACAAATGCACGAATTTCAACGATGAACCTCGAAGCTCTGAAGAAGAACGAATCTTGTTCTGAAAAAATTCATGTGAAAAAGGTGACGAAACTGCGCCCCCGATCGAGCGGCGTGTTTGAGCTCTTTTTTCTTTTTTGGAAATGGGAAAAGCAGTGGCAAAAAGAAAAAAAGCGAGTAGTGAGAGCGGGAAATGTGCGCCCAAAATATTTCAGGAAAGATACTTCCAGAAACTCCAGAGTTTTCTGTGGGAAAGGTAATCCAGATCGTCTTCCATCGCGAATGCTTCGCGCTCGAAGGAAATGTATTTGTAGGCGAGGTAACTGTCGTTGAGTTTGAAATACCAGTAATAGTACTCTATGACATACCACAGATAAAAGAAAATCACTAAAAGCTCCAACTGCTGCCGAAGATGGATTTTTTCGTGGTTGATGAGGACTGCGTTAGTTTTGTCCTCCTGCTTTTTCAGGAAGATAAAGGGAAAAAGAGTGATGCCGTTTATTTTTGTATTTTTGAGTAAAGATTTCCAAACGATTATCATAACACAAATATAATTTTTTCGGAGGCGAAATTTAACTAATGGATCAAAATAAAATCAAAGAGAATGAAGACTTTTATTATAACGAGCAGGGTTACAGGGTTTTTACAGAAAAGTATCACCTGAAACGCGGCTACTGCTGCAAAAGCGGCTGCAAACACTGTCCGTACGGATATGATAAAAAGACCGACACGTTTAAAAAAATTAAAAAAAATAACTCGTAATGAAAAAATATTTTTTTCTCCTTTTGGCATCCGCGACTTTGGGACTTACTTCCTGCAGCCCATTCAACGTGAGATCCGACTATGCTGAAACCGCAAATTTCAATATGTACAAAACGTACAAGCTTAGAATTGACGACCTGAAACTGAACGACATCGATAAAGACCGCGTGCTGAACGAGGTTTCGAAACAGTTGCAGATGAAGGGAATGTCGGTTGCAGAAAATCCCGATTTGATTGTGAACGTGAAAGCGAACCACAAGAAAATCCAGGATGTGCAGGGAGCAAGACCATACGGAATGTACGGATGGGGCGGTCCTTTCGGTTGGGGAGTTGGAATGAGCAGAACATGGACTTCTAACTACAACGAAGGCGCACTTGTTCTGGACCTGATCGACGCAAGAACCCAAAAATTAGTTTGGCAGGGAATCGGAAGCGGAATCTCCGTGGATTCTCCGAGAGCAAAACAGCGACAGATTCCAGAAATCGTGGCAGAAATTATGGCGAATTATCCGCCGCAAAGAGGAAAATAATTCCCTAAAAGAATAGAGAAAACCGCCTGGATTAGGCGGTTTTCTTGTTTTTAATTTTGGATCATTTCTTATTTATGATGTCCTTTTGCTTTATGACCTTTTTTAATATAAAGGTGACTTCCATCGCCTAATTTTTTCCTTCTTTCATATTCCTTCATCGATTTTTTATTTTGTCCCTGATTATTCTGGACTTTTATTTTTTGGAATTTGCTGTTCTGGTATTTCTTGTAGTTGTTTTTGTTTCTGTTGTAAACCGCTACTGGATTTTGTCCTTTGTAGTACTGGTTTTTGAATTTCGTATACTTTTCCTGACCCAAAATTCGCTCGATTGAAGAATATCTATCGGTTCTCCATCGATCGGGATTGTTCGCATAACGTGTATTCCACGAATTGTAATCCGGATACTGGTTGTTTAATGCAAACAAATCTGCTTTCTGCTGCGGAGAGAGTAACAAGTTTGCCGCTACTGTTTCCCAATTTACGTCGGCAATACTTCGTTGATAATCGTTATAATAAACCGACTGCGAATAACCTAATGTAAATAATCCTAAACTAAGGACTGTAACTAACTTTTTCATTCTAAAATTTTTTGGTGTTGTATTTAAACTTTCTATTTGTGTGCCAAAAAAAGTTTCGAGAAACAAAAAAGAGCAGCTTCATTGCTGAAACTGCCCTCCATCATTATTAACATTAAAAAACTAAAATTAGTGCGAAGTCAATCGCAATCCCGAACCACCACCTGAGTTATTCGGCGTTCTGAATCCGGGAGACCTTGTCTCGCTACCGGAATTATTCTCAATTTTTCTTTCAGGCATACTGTTTCGGATCGAGTTTTCTCGCGGTGCGGAATCGTTTCTGAATCCGCCACTGTTCTGCTCGCTTCGGAAACCACCGCTTCGATGTTCTGTATTTACTCTCGGCGCAGTTCCCTGGTTATTTCTGAAACCTCCTTCCCTGTCGGAATTGGTATTGTTTCTAAACCCTCCATTTTGGTTGGAGTTGGTGTCATTTCTGAAACCATTGTTTGAATTGGTATCGTTACGGAAACCTCCATTTTGGTTGGAATTGGAGTCATTTCTGAAACCGCTGTTGTTACCCGATCTGGTTCTTCCGTTATCGGTAAATCCGAAATTTGGTCGCGGATTGTTTTGATGATACTGTACCCGATCCACTCGATATCGGTTCACGTTGATGTTTCGGTATCTCGGGATGATATATACATTGGCTGCATAATGCTGTCTTCTGTAATTTTGGTAGTACACAACTGGACTGTAACCGCCATAAAAATTATTCTGGAAGATCACGAAGATTCTTGGCCCCAAAATTCTTTCCAAAGCGTAGAATCGGTCGTAATACCATCTGTCAGGATTGTATCTGTAGTAGTTGTTCCACGCAGAGAAACTTGGATACATCTCGTTCAGCATGATAATTTGCTGTACTTGCCATGGTGAAAGTCGGTACATTCTGAAGAAGCGGTTCCAGTTGATATCATAGATGCTTCTTCGGTAATCATTGTAATAACTTTGGTAATAATTGTCGGTATAATAATCGGAAGGATACTGGTAATAGTAGTCATCCGGGAAGTAAAACTCGTCCTCGTCATCACCGTAGTAATAGCCGTTGTTTTGTCCGCCATTTCCCCATCCGTTGTTTGGGTAAGTGTCGGGATAATATTGCGCGGAAGCCAGTGTCATCGCAAACACCGAAATTCCAAGAAGTATTTTTTTCATTTCAAATCAATTTTTTTGAGTTCAATGTAAACTATTAGAAAAGCGTGCCAAATTCACTATTGAAATCTTTGTCAACACCCATCGATAAAGAGTTTCCATGAAACTCTCCTTATGTTTGATTCAAATAAAAAAAGGAAGTTAAACTCTAATTTAAAATCCTTTATTGAAAACTTTTATCTCGCTGATTGTCAGTAACTTAATTTTATAGTATTTTAGATTAAGAATCGTAAAATTACTTGTGATTTTTTTCTACAAATTCGAAATTATTTTTATTCTAAAATATCTTCAATAAATTTTGGCTAAAGCCCCTAAATACGATCATAAAAAAAGCGGGCTAAAGCCCGCTCCTATTAAATCAAATTGATTTGATTATTGATGTTTTTACAAAACTTCTTCGAGTAGTATCAAACGTCATAAAAAACTACCCCGTCCTCATCTTTGATGAGGACACCCCTTCAGAGAAAGGGAATTCGCCCAGAATCAAACGCGGTTAGAATCTGAAATCCAGGACGCGATTTTGTTATTAAAATCTTCTTTCGCCGCCAAATCTTCCAGATTCAGATGCATTCGGTATCTCCAATAATGTGGGAAAACCGCCGGCTGATTAATTCTTTCATCGTCCATATTTGGATTTGCCAATTCATAATCAGTCGCCAAGAACTCCTGTATCGGGAAAATTGCGAGCATCGCGTCATTGTACAGATGCTGCTTCATAATCATTTCACCCAATTCCGGCTCCATATTCCAAGGAGCGGTTCCGTATTGACCGAGTTGCTGGTTGAAGAATTTCTGCGTGAAGTTCCGGTCTTCGTGCCACCATTGACGAAGTGTCGAACTGTCGTGCGAACTCGCGGTCACCACATTCATATAACCTGCATTTCGCGGGTTGTACCACAAAATATTTTCCGACGGCATTCTCTGAACTTTCAAAGCGGTAATTGCTAACCGGTCCATCACTTGTGGAACACAGTCAGGAACAAGTCCTAAATCTTCGCCACAGATCAGCATATCAGTAGCATTGAGGATTACCGGAAGTTTTTCCATCGCTTTCTGGTACCACAATCCGTCCTGTCTTTTGAAGAAATAGTCGATGTACAAATCGTGGATCGCCTGTTTTTCCCAATCCGGAAGATATTTGTAGGAATCAGTCCTGTCAATATTGAACCGCGGATGGTAAACATATTCGCCGTTTCCTAAATCTTCCTGAAGGAAAAGCACATTTGCACAGAGTGAAATCAGTTTATCTTCCGCCCACGGATGAGGATTTTGGTCAAAATAATCGCGGAGTTTTCTTTGGGTGTCGAATTCTTCCTTGAAGCTGTAGGTTCCATTAAAATGGTTGTTCATGAAGAAGTTGTGAATCGCATCCCTTTCGTCACCGAAATAGTCCCACAAAATTTGGTCGTTGATATACGGTTTGCAATATCGGTCGAAATGGAACGGAATATTTCTCGCATGAAACTCTTCGATTCTCACAGGAACTGCTGGATAAAAATATCCGAGGATTCCCTGAACTGCGCTCATCGGCATCCTCCAGATTCTGAAGAAACCGAGAATGTGGTCGATTCTCATGGCGTCGAAATACTGTTCCAATGCCTTGAAACGGTTTTTCCACCATCGGTAACCGTCGGCTTTCATCGCGTCCCAGTTGTAGGTTGGGAATTCCCAGTTTTGCCCCAAACCGGTGAACTGATCAGGTGGTGCTCCCGCCTGAAAATCCATGCCGAAAAGTTCCGGTTCCGTCCACGCTTCTACCGAGTATCTGTAAATCCCGATCGGCAAATCTCCTTTCACCGAAATTCCCAAATCGTGGATGTAGTCGATCGCATCTTTCAATTGCAGGTGAAGTTGGTACTGAACCCAGGAATGAAGCATGGTCGCATCATAATCTTTGCTTTTGGCGGTAAAGAAAGGAGCGATTTTTCCGGCAATATATTTTTTGTGTGTTTTCCAGTTGTTGAAGTTCGGCGTTTTGTACTTGTCGCGCTGAACGCAGAACGCAGCATAAGGAACGAGCCACTCTTCGTTGTCTTTGATGAATTTCTTGAAGTTTCGATCCTTCAGGATTTTCTCTTTATTGGCATCAAAAACGGCTTTCACATATTTCCATTTGCCTGAAATCATTTGTTCGTAATCGATCAGATCAAGCGCATTGAGCTCTGTTTTTTTCGCATTAAATTCTTCAACTAAATCTTTCGGTAAAGCGAAATCAAGTTTATCTAAAGACAAATATTGCGGATGAAGTGCGTACACCGAAATCGCAGCATACGGATAAGAATCAGTCCAGGTATAGTTTGCCGTCGTGTCATTAATCGGCAAAATCTGCAAAATGGAAAGATTGGTTTTTTTTGCCCAATCGCCGAGATTTTTCAGGTCAGAAAATTCGCCGACTCCGAAACCATTTTCGGTGCGCAATGCAAAAACCGGAACTGCAACTCCCGCTGCATGATACATTTCGTAAGATTTAAACTTGAAGAAATGGTCGGCTTTAATCTGTAAAACATTTTTCTCAGCATTTGGTAAAGTCCATCTGTTGTCGCCATATTCGATATCGAAAACCTGTCCTGAAGTGATGTCTTTCAAACCGTATTTGTACTGGATCATTTGGTTGGTCGGCAGTTCGATTGCGGCTTCCCAAATCCCGAAGTCGGTTTGCGCCAACTCTACCGCTTTCAGCCATTCCCAATTTCCGAGTGCATCGCAGTTTCCGAGAATCACCACTTTCCAGTTCGGGTGGTAAATCGGAGCTTCCAAACGGAAAAGATGAGTGTGTTTTTTGAGTACCGAAATTTTTTCTGGCTTGAATCCGCGCAGTTTATTTTTAAGAATTTTATTGTTGAGATAATTCTCCGGGAAGTTTTTCAAATTCCAGCTGTCGTACACTGTAAACTCATTATAGTTGTGCGGAAGATTCAGATGGTGAAGAGAAAATTCTTCATCGAGGATATTTCCTCCTTCATCGGTCAACTGGTATTTGTACGAAATCTGCTTGGAGAAATAGTCGATTTCCGCATTCCAGTTTCCGTTATCAGTATAGTTCAGGAAGTGGAGCTTGTCTTCGCTTCCTTCCTCCATCACCAAAACCTGGAGTTTTTCGCCCATTTTGGTTCGGAAGTTAATGTTAAGGTAAAGTTTCATTAAATTATTTTCTTAATGTCATTTGAGGGCTGCAAGTTACAAAAATTCTTAAGAAAAATTAGATTCTTCAGCTTTTGAATTTTTAGTTTAAACATTGATTACCAATCTTTTACAATTGCTTATTAAAAGCATGTCAAAAATCATAAAAAAACCTTCCCGATTCAGTTCGGGAAGGTCGATCTTTATACAGTTTTTCAGGAAAAATCCTAATTCACAGAGATCTTTTTATTTAAAATCACCTTTTTATTGCTACCTACGACAGAAACAACATAAACACCTGATTTCAAATTGTTTAGTTCAATTCTTTGAGTTCTGTTTTTCTCAATGGATGGAAGATTTTTCTGCATTACTTTAATCCCTGCAAAATCATAGATTTCAACAGAAACATTTCCTGTGATCTTAGGATCATCCAAGCGGATGTTGATGAAATCTTCCTCCACTTTTGTCGGGTAAATATCAACTCCTGACGCAGTAATTAAGTTGAGTTTTTCCCCAAGGAAATAGGAACTTGCCAAATCATAAATCACAGGTTTCAGGTTTCCCGCGATTGGTTTTGCCTGAAGATTGTCCATCGCGATTTCGTACATGCTTTCACCGCGCGCACTTCCTATAACCACATTTCCTTTGGAATTTACCGCTGCTCCGTTCAGCGAGTAATTTGCAGGAAGTCCGGAAACTTTGCCTAAAAATTTAGTTGTCATCAGTTTCGGTGAAACCTTAAACACATTTCCAGAAGCGGAAAAAACCATAAGGTTATTATCGGCATCTGCAACCATATCGCCGCCAAAACCCTTGGTCATCATCTTTATCGAATTTTCGCCATTTGCGGAATCGTCTTTCACCGCTCCCAAATCGGTCAACGTATATTTCCCGTCTTTTCTGGAAATCTGGATCAGCTGGGAACCAGAATTGCTCATCGCGTAGATATTTCGGTCGTAGCCGGTCGTCATTCTCGTGATGTGTGAAGCCAGATCACAGGAAGTAGTTTTCACAACATTACTTTCAATGAGCGTGATGTCTTTGGATTTTTGGTCGAGCAAATAAACGTTCGAAGAAAACATGGGAATGTAAACGAGTTTTCCGTTCAATCCGTCATAAGCGAGCGACGCCATCGAAACCGCTTGCGAATTGTTGAACGATTGTTTCACTTCCGTAATCATCCTGTTCTGTTGTTGCGAAAAAACATTCGGTGAAGACTCCGCACTGAAAATTGCGGCTCCGGAAACACCGTGGTTCACATCAATTGTACGGAAATCGCTGAACACGATATTGGTGCTCGTTTTTCCGGTCAATGCAAATACATCCTGTTGTGCAAAAGCTACGGAAGCAGCCGACACCAATGCTAAAGAGAATAGTTTTCTTTTCATATTAATTGGTTTTATTGGTTTTAAAGTTATGATTTTGAATGAACTAAGTTAGCAATTTTTTTGAATGGAAAATATTTTCTATGAAAACTTGATGAAAGATTAATTCAGAAACCGCTTATATATTACAGCAAAAAAACCTCTCCGCACCGCAGAAAGGTTTTTCTATTATCTGTAAAGTCAGTTTAAGAAATCGTGTAAGTCGTTCCTTCTCTCCCGTCTTTTAGTTCGATTCCCTGCTCAAGCAGCTTGTCGCGGATTTGGTCGGAAAGCTCGAAATTTTTCGCTTTTCTCGCCTGGTTTCTGAGTTCAATTAACACTTGGAGAGTCTGATCAAGTTTCTCGTTGTTATTTTCCTCAATGTTTTGCAGCCCGAGAACTTCATACACAAAATCGTGCATCAGTTTTTTCAGCTCTTCCAAATCTTCGGAACTAATGGTTTCTTTTCCATCCTTTAATTTGAAGATGAAATTCACCGCCTCAAAGAGATGCGAAATCAAAATCGGAGAGTTGAAATCGTCGTTTAATGCATCGAAGCATTTGGTTTTCCACGCCGTGAGATCGAAACTGCTTTCTGCCGATTGCTGACCACTGATTGCCGAAAGCGATTTGACCGCTTCCATCAATCTCTGATATCCTTTTTCACTCGCCACCATCGCTTCGTTGGAAATATCCAAAACGCTTCGGTAATGTGCCTGCATAAAGTTGAAACGCACAATCGTCGGGTGAAAGGGCTTTTCGAAGAAATCATTATTTCCGGAAACCAATTCCATTGGCAAAATATAATTGCCGGTCGATTTGCTCATTCTCTGTCCGTTCATCGTCAACATATTGGCATGCATCCAGTAGTTTACGGGAGCGGTTTCGTTGCACGCTTTTCCTTGCGCAACTTCACATTCGTGGTGCGGAAATTTCAAATCCATTCCACCACCATGGATATCGAAATTCTCACCTAAATATTTAGTTGACATCGCGGTACATTCCAGATGCCATCCTGGGAAACCTTCTCCCCACGGGGAATTCCAACGCATGATATGTGCAGGTGAAGCCGATTTCCATAAAGCGAAATCTTGCGGATTTTTCTTTTCGTTCTGTCCGTCGAGATCGCGGGTATTGGCAAAAAGTTCGTCAATATTTCTTCGGGAAAGTTCGCCGTAATTCAGACCGCGCTTGTTGTATTCCAACACGTCGAAGTAAACGGAACCGTTGCTTTCGTACGCAAATCCTTTATCAATCAGTTTCTGGGTGAGTTCGATCTGCTCCAAAATATGTCCGGTTGCAGTCGGCTCAATCGTTGGCGGAAGGAGGTTGAAAGTATCCAGAACTTTATGGAAATCGACGGTGTATTTCTGAACAATTTCCATAGGTTCGAGTTTTTCCAGTCGCGACTGTTTCACAAACCGGTCATTGTCCACATCGCCATCATCGGTTAAATGTCCCGCATCGGTAATATTTCTCACATACCTCACTTTGTAGCCGAGAAACATCAAAGTTCTATAAATAAAATCGAAGGACATGAATGTTCGCACATTTCCCAGATGCACGTTGCTGTAAACGGTGGGTCCGCAAACATACATCCCGACATTTTTTTCGTGGATGGGTTTGAAGACTTCTTTTTCGCCGGAAAGGGAGTTGTATATTTTTAGATACATAAATGATGATTGATAAATGATAAATGATAGTTTAAAAATTACTCAAAACTATTTTCTTCAAAAGGAATGTTTTTATCTTTACAATAAACCAAAATGTCGTTATCATTAGAAAAAAAACGGTCGCAAAAAGATTCAAAATCTTTTTCTAAAGGACGATAAAACCTGTCTTCGATACCCATTAATTTCTCTATATGCTCAATAAACCTTTCAAATTCAGGATTCATTTTGCAAAGCTTATCAATAGTTTTAAAATCCAAATTTCTATATCTTGCAGGATACAGTATTTTTGATTGATAAGGATTGGCACTCAATTTAATAATTCCAACGCCAAAAGACTGATTTAGTCTTTCAATTTCATCTAATAAATCATCGCTAAAATCTAATGCTACTAAATAACCATAATTTGCCCAAGATGAGTTTGAAACTGCCTGAAAATATGCCTGTTTTAATTCATTATCAGAGGAAATTTCTCTTTTTAATTCATAAGAAGAAATTTTAAATGCCTCTTTTTGATTAATTTTTTTGAAAAATTCTTGGCTAATTTTATTTCTGAATTGAAGAAAATTCACACCTACCATGTCAGGATTAGTCCAAACTTGTCCATTCTCTTTATTTAATGATTTTTCATGGTAAATTGTCTTTGAAAAAACATTTTCAATATCTTTTAGAAAAGTGCTTAAAAGAATATGTAAATCTCTTTCCTTATAGCTTTCTTTCTTTGTTGTTTTTTGTGACTCAACAATAATTGGTTGTATATCAACAATATCTTCTTCGAACTTCGACAAATAATACAGATAATTCCCTCCTTGCTTTTTGACTCTTTTAATTCTTTTATCATTTTTATAAATAAAATCAGTCAAATGTGCCGAAACGGTATTGTGTGGTGTTTTGCCTTTAAACTCCACATACTTTTTTGATAGAATATAATCACATAGTTCAAATGAACCTATTGGCTTCTGAATTTCTTCAAGTGATTTTAATACTGCTTCCTTAATAGTCATTTTCTTAAATTTTAATCCAACTTCGCGTGACTTCCTACATAATGCAGGAATTCCTGTCGTGTAATGGGGTTCGTTCGGAAGATTCCACTGAGTTCTGCGGTGATGGTGGAACTTGCAGTATCTTTAATTCCCCGACAATTCACACAAAGATGTTTTGCATCGATGATACAGGCAACGTCTTTGGTTCCCAATGCTTCCTTTAAAGCATCCACAATCTGCATCGTCAAACGTTCCTGAACCTGCGGTCTTTTTGCGTAATAATCAACGAGCCGGTTAATTTTCGAAAGTCCAATTACCTCGCCATTAGAAATGTAGGCAACATGCGCTTTTCCGATAATCGGCAGGAAATGGTGCTCGCAGAAAGAATATACAGTGATGTCTTTTTCTACCAACATCTGCCGGTATTTGTACTTATTGGAAAATGTAGAAATTCCCGGTTTGTTTTCAGGCAAAAGCCCGCCAAAAATTTCCCTCACATACATTTTTGCCACCCGTTTTGGGGAATCTTTCAGGGAGTCGTCGGTCATATCCATTCCCAGCGTCTCCATGATCTTATGAAAATGTTCCTGGATAATCTCAATCTTTTCGTCCGGAGATTTCTCGAATGCATCCTTCCGCAAAGGAGTGTGATCCTTTCCCGTAAACAGGTCGTCGTCGTTTTCGAATTCTGGATTCATATCTTATCGTGATGAAAGGACAAAATTAGGAATTTTAGGAGCGAACCACAAAACTGGGCTGCTTTATCTTTGAAGTTAAAAACAAAAAACCGGAAAACACTTCCGGCTTAAATTATATCAAACATATCTATTACAATCCGAAGCGAACACCCAAATTCGCAATGGAAATCCCGAAACCTGCTTCAGCGAACACCGCGATTTTATCTCCATAACTCGCACCGATCGGATTAACCTGAAACATAAAGCCGGTAACATCCTGTTTTCCTGTGTCGGTTTCGCGATTCATGAACAGCATACCGAGCATTGCATTTCCATACAGCTTAAACTTATTGTTTTGATAATATCTTACATCAACTCCGGGCATTACTGCGACATACGAGCTATTGTAGGTCATATTTTTTGTGCTGCCATTATTAATATTTTTAATAGTCGCTTCATTCTTAATCCCCATAAAACCCACCTGCAGACCAAGACCAACAATCTCTGACAAGCCATATCGGTAATCGACAAAAATATAAGGATAGCTTGTGGAGTAGTTGTCCTCTCTCGTAACTCCTGTAATCGGTAAAATAATGGCGTCGAAGGCATTGATGAAGAGGTCACCTGTTGACAGCATGGTTCCGTCGCCGACTCCGACTTTGATTTGATGTTTGTAATCCTGTGCCTTCAGGCAAGTAAATGAGAACAGCAACGCAATAAGCGTAAGATGAAGTTTTTTCATGGTACAATTTTTTATGAGCAAAAATAAGAAAAAAATGTATCCGTTCTGAAAAAACACAAAACCCGGAAAAACTTCCGGGCTTAATGTTGAAATTTAAAATCCTCCGCCTGCACCGGTAAAGGTGAATGTTGCGGTGATCCCTGCTCTAATCGTGGAGAGCGGGAACGCGGTGGAAATCTTGTACTTCGTAAGCATTTGGTCGTAGAAGAGTTTGATGTTGAAGTTCTGCGACATGCTGTAATCTGCCGAAAACTTAATGCTCATCATTCGCTGACCGCCGGTAACCTGTGAATCGTTTTGAAGAATGTTGGTAATTCTTGTCTGGCTGTCTCTCAGAGAGAAATCGCCTCTAAAATTCACATCGCTCTTGATGGTACGCTCTTTACCTTTGAAGTTCATTTTCAGTTTGAAATCCTTCAAAATGTATCCGAAACCGAAGATATATTCTTTTCCAACGTCTTCCGTCAAAGTATGATTTACTAAACCAAGCATAAACATCCTGTCGCGGTTATAGGAAGCACGGAACTGCATATTGTTTCTGAGCGTCATATCTGCTCCGATTAGCGGTGCGAAAGCTTCCACATAACCCACCTGTGAATAGGTGTACGGATTATAGAAATCGTTGAAAGCATCCCGGTTCGGAGCGGCGTTGTGCTGCATATTATAATAATCGATGCTCGACTGAATTCCCGATGCGGTGTAAGTTGACGTATAACCGTGAAGTACATCAAATTTAGAGAACTGGCTATTTACTAAAGGAATATTTTTCAATCCCGAATAGGTAACTCTCCAGTTCGGAAGCGGGAATCCTGACTTTTTAGGATCAGTTATCGGTCCGCTCACGGATTTTCCTTCAACCGCTGCCTGGAATGCCGGAACCAACACATAGGCATTTGCGAGTGAGTGACCATCTGTAAATCCGTCTCCAGCAAGTGTTCCTCCCATTTGTTGAGAAATTTGTCGTGCATTTGCAATCATATTGTCATAAATCGTTGCGCCGTCTGTAAATGCAGTTCGGAAAGTCCAAGCAGTCTTCGAGTGGGTAATCATATCGTTACCGAACGAGAACTGGAATCCGTTTGCAGGATTGGAATCTGCATCGACATTGTAACCACCCTGAGTGAAATTGCTGGTAAAGTTTTTCATCACATTCAGGTCAATTCTGAAATCATTCACAGGCATGATCTGAACATTCGCGAGGAAATTTCGGTTTTTCATCTGTGTATATGGATCGTTCATATAGTGCGAATCTGAGATCCATCCCCTTTCAATCACCGTCCTTCTGTAATCCGCCTGCGAACCGAGTAGGAATCCTGCAGTTGGTCCACCTAAAGTCTGTCCGTACCCAAAGAAATTAGGTGCTGAAAGCAATCCTGGAAGTACAGTACCATTATTCTCATTATAAGAAATATCGAGTTGCTTTACCGATGTTAATGCATACGCAATACTTTGCAGCGGCGTAAGTTTGTTTTTGAACTTGTGGGTTCTGAAACCTCTCTTACCATTTTTCTTTTGCCATTCTTGGGTAATCACATTGTTCAGCGAGTCAATTTCCTGCTTTCTTTTCAGCATTTTCGAATTGATCGCTTGGAAATACTTGAACTTGCTGAAGAATTTAGGCATATCGACCGTCGCAGTTCCAATGATATTGTTGGTATTCTGACCGATGCTTCCCAAACTTTCTGCTTTTTGAGTGTCTGGATTGATGAACCTTGTCATCACAGTACTTCGCGCATTCCAATTATAAGTAAATCCATAACCAAGTTCAGCATTTATGAAATCCAGGTATGGTAAGTATTCGAACGGGAAGCGGTAATTCAACTGAACTCTGTGGTTATAAAGTACCGGTCTTCCTGCCCTGAAAACATCAGAAAAAATTGATTTCGTCGTCATATCCGCAGGATTCAGATTGTCGTTCAGAGTCCTCATTGCGGAATTGATTTCAAGTTTCAGAGATTTGGTAAAATTAAACCCTAATCCATACTGCCATCCGAAGAAGAAGTTTCTGTTTCTGATCACATCGAATTCCTGACCTGTATTTCCACTAAGGATCGATTCGATATTCCTGAATTCAAGTTCGTTATAATTTCTGTCAACTTCCGTGCGGAAAGACAATCTTGTAGGAACTGGATTAAAGTTGACTTCTTTCAGCCATCTCAAATATTTATATGATTTGGCAGTGTCACTCACTACTTTATTGAACGGTCTTAAAACCCACGGTTTAAAAGAATAATTGTAGTCGATATACCCTTTCAGATACTGCCGGTAATTCTTTTTGGTGTAAACATCCCTGTAATAATCGTCGTTATAAACAGCAGTTACAGAAACGTTTTCTACGTCGTAGAATTTTGGTTTCTTGTTCGGATTCATTCTTTCCTTACGCATATTTACGACACCGACACTTCTTTGCTGTGTATAAGTTCTTGCCACTTTTTTCAGCTGATCTCTGTTTGGTGCCTCCTCAAATTTCACATCATTGTCAATCGGATTGTATTTCGGATCTTCAATGGTTTGCGTGTAGGAATAATTCACCGGAATTTTCATCCCTGCTTTTTCAGGAAGGAATTTGTCAACATTTACGGTAGTGTTGATGCTGAACGCGGAATGTGTCGCCTGAGATCTCTCGGAAGGTTTTTGAGTAATTCCGCCAAAACCTACGGTGGAATAGGAAGCATTTGCATTAACAAGCGCGAAATCTCCAAGGTTAAAGTTCAAACTTGCATTTCCGGCATATCCTCCCTTATTTTCAATTCCGGAAAGTCGAATTTCGTTCACCCATAAGACGATCTCTTTTGTTGATGCCGCGTTTTTATTACGAACTCCCAACATAATCGTGGTTACATTTCCGAGACTCGGTCTACCTTTAATATAGATTTTTTTGTTAGGGTCGATTGAACCGTACTCGACGTCTTCTATTCTCTGGTCAATTGCGTTTGAGTGCTCCTGGTCGCGTCTCATTTTAGCATTCACAAAGTTCTGGATTTCAAGATGCATCATATTTTCGTGCGGCCAGATTTCGAGTGGCGACTTCGCATTTTTTGCAGTATATTTCAGTGACGCCTCGTATTCGTAGTAGTTATCAGTAGCATCACTTCCGAAACGGATGAAGAATTTTGCGTCTGGATCATAAGCGGATGAGTTTACGTTTTTCAAATCTTCAGCATGCACGAATAGTTCCATGTTCTGGTAGCGTCTCATGTCCAGCGCTACATTTTTGAAAACACCACGTGACGTATCTCCGAAAAGTGGTGAAGCTTTCATGTATAAGGACGCTTCGTTCTGTCTTTGCGCACCGGCATTTCCACTCAATACCTGTCTGTCAATTCCAGGAGGAAGCACATAAGGAGGTTGGTTAAGTCCGTTTTCTTCAAGGTTTACACTACCTACATCAAGGTTTTGGTCGGTTACGATCTGCGTTCCTTCCTGATCTGGAAGATTCGTTGCGATATTTTTGGTGTATTTTCTCCAATCGCTTCTTACCAAATCTAAAGTTCCGAAACGGATTGTAGATGCCTCGTCAAAGCCGGTAAGCAATAATCTTGCAAACCGCACATTATTCAAAATCGAAGGATCTTTTGCTCCGCCTTCGTTTGCACCCGTATCAAACTGAGTTACCGGAATTCGGAAAAGATACCACTTGTTTTTGCCGGTTTGTCCGTTTTGGAATCTGGCATCAACTTCTTTCACGTCAACAATGAAGTTCTCGCCGAGTACCATATCCTGCTGACCAAGTTTGATAGTATATTGGTTATAGTTCTCGTTCTGATCAAGGTTGTAGTCGCGGTTTACATCTTCTGCATCAGGAGTCTGTGTAGCAACCTCAAGCGTGTTGCTCTGCGAGTTCCCTTCTGGACCACGGAAATACTTGTATCGTTCTGCCACTGAGGAAGCTTGAGGTCCGGTGAATTTATTTGACAAGTAGAAAACGAAATCATCAGATGCCGGATCCGGAAGATTAGTCACTGGATTCATGAAATTAGTCCCGAATTTATCCGCCTCACCTGCTGCGTCTAATCCGTCATAACCTAAATCTTGAGCGGTTCTCTCGTCACCTTCTGTTGAAAATGCATAAAGAATCGGGAATTGGTTGGGTTGCTTCCCCCAATTGGTCGTCGTTGTATTGGCAGGAACGTTCGGTGTTGGCAAACCGTTTTCATAGGTTAGTTTTCCGTCTTTCAATACATCTTCCGAAACATTTCCAAGATGAAGCAAAATTTTCGGGTCTGCTCCTAAATTTTTTCCGTCTGCATAAGGATCCATCATCCAAAATTCAACATATTCAATATTAGAATTGGTAAAATTTGAAACTGAGATCGGCCTCATCAATCCCGCCCATCTCTGTTGGGTAGTTTCGATTTGCGTATTGACGTTATAAGGACCCCTTTCCTGCGGGAAGTAAGAAATATCAAATGTATTGGTGTAAAGCTGTTCACCTGCTACAAAATCTCTGCTGTTGTACAGTTCCTTCATTTCAACTCTTCGTGAAGCGTGGTTAGAAACAGCTTGTGCATTGATTCCTGTAGGTGCAGCTCCCCCGATTCCGTAAAATCTTGGATCGATATTGTACCATGAAAGCAAACCTCTACCATTTCCGTGGGCTAAGTTGTCATTAAGTTCTGCACCCGAGAATATAGGTTCCGGATTGAGTTCAGGTTTTGAAGCCAGACTCCACATTGCCGGTTCTTTCAGAGAGATTTTTGATGTAGTCTGCTCGAAATCATCAATATACGATTGATCGCCAATTCCTTTGTTCTGTCCCGGAATCAAGTATGCTCCTTCTGCCATGAAACTCAGATTTGATGGCGCTTCGGTGTTGATTAAAGGAATTTTGTCGGTAAGTCGCGTCAGGAACGGCAACTGATTGTTGTATAAGATGTTGAATCCGGCCATCGTATTGTTCACCGCTTCCTGACCGAAATTCACTTTCTGGGTCAAAGGTGTTTCCGAATAGTTGACCACCGTTCCACCAATTGTAAGGTGTTCATTGAATTTTCTTTCGAGATTTAACCCGAGGAATCTTTTCCGCTGCGTATTGAAAGTCAGCTGGTTTTCCATTGAAATATTGATCGCCTGTCCCGACTGCTTCACTGCTTCGTTAATGATATTCACCGTTCCAAGCATATAATCTACGGTATAGTCAACCCCTTCCTGAAGCTGCACTCCATTTGCGGTAACTTTTACCGAACCTTGTGGAACATTGATTGCGCCGAGAGAAATGCCGGTTCCCTGCGAACCTTTAAAGCGACCTTCCATCGTGTAACGCAATGCAAGATTACTTTGCGAAGCTACCTGTTTCTGCTGGTCATACAGATCATTGAAAACAAATTTTGGATCATTGCTTCCCAACTTGCTCTGCAAATAGCTACCGAAAGGTTTTGCTTTAGTAAAAATTACTTTTCCATTGGCTGGATCTACAGTAATATTCGGCACAAAGTCGAAAATCCCATCACCCAAGATATCCCCGTTTTGCTGCAAGTCATTATTCATATTCAGTCGATCCCAATTGAAAAGCTTCAACAGGTTAATGTCCTGAACTGGAGTATTCGGAAGATAATTTACCTTTCCACTTTGTGCATCACGGTAATAAACGTTGAGCAGGAATCCGTCTCCACTCAACTGGTTGGTGTTGAGCGAATAAATATTTTTCATCATCAAATCCCACATCGGCGAAGTAGTTTTCACCATGGTATTTGGTTTCAATACTTTCGTGATCAACACAGAACCTTCTTCAGAAAACTCTCCAACTTTATATACTTTACTTTCACCATTCAAGGTATAGGAGTATGATACCGCCAAAAGCTGATTGTCATTAAGTCGCTGATTTAATGACAAATAACCCAATTGTGGGTGGAATGTAAATTCGTTCTGAGAAAGCCTTCTTGCTTTTCGGTTGAAGATAAACTGTTCACCGTCCATATAAATTTCCGGTGTTCCGTTGGCATTAGGAAAAGTCTGTCTGTTGATGGCATTATACGCGGTATTCACATTTCTAATATCCGGTCCTAAAGCCACAATGCTCTGGTAAAGGTTATTTTGCGAGTTATCGGGAATTCCTGACGCTCCTTCTCCTAAATCACGAATACCCAAAATACCTTTTTGATCCTGAAGATTTCCCGAACCTTGGTCCAAAACCCACGCCTCAATTCTCGTAATGTTAATTCTTGACTGCACCTGCGGATAATATTCTAACGCACGGTCGTAATTGTTGAGGAAATAATGCCCCAGATAATAGTGTTGGTTATCTTCATAGTCAATCGCGTTGAGTTTGAAAGTGTTCATCACACCACCTCCCTGCGCAATAATATTTCTCGATTCACCCTGCTGTTGAGAAAAAACCAAAGTTCCGTACGTTTTTCCGAGCTGGAATTCGGTTTTCAAACCAAAAAGTGATTCAGAACCACGAATCAAACTTGTAGAAAGTGGCATATTCACATTACCAAATTCCACCCTTTTAATAATCTTATCTTCACCACCAGTTGTTTTATCCTGCAAACCCTTCGACTGCAAATCTTTCCAAGTTCCTTTTGCCTGCCAAACAAGATTCATCTTGTTCTCGAATGCAAATCCACTTTGAGTATCATAGTTTGCTTTGAGTTGAAGATTTTCACCCACTTTCCCCAATAATCCGAGTTGGATTCTCTGCTGAATATCGATTGCGAAATTGGTTCTGTTATGCGGTAAAATCAGGGGATTATCAATTTTCTGATAAAGAATTCCAAGGTCGAAGGATGCAAATCCCTGCGGAATAATCTCAATCTTATTCCCACCAAAAATCGATTCAAAAAGCTTGTTCTTAATATTCAAACTTGGCAGAAAACCTTTTTTTGTACCTGCTGTGGTTTCTTTAAGGTAACTTTGGCTATTTAGCGCAGATTTTTCCCTATAATAGCTACTTAGCTGATTGTTGAGCATATAACGGTAATACTCATCGGAAGTCATAGAAACCGGACTTCCAACCACCATATTCCCAATTTTCGGATACAGGATATACATTCCGCTTTGCACATCGTAGAAAGCTTCGTAATGCAGCGGATCCGGCAACGAAAAATCCTGCCGCACCGATGCGCTGTCCGACGGTTTTACCTGCGCAAAAACTGTTACGAAAGAAAAACAGAGAAAAAATAAAGTTAATAATTTATGCCGAAAAATAATGCTCTTGTCCAAACGTTAAATGTTTTTTAAAATTTGCTTCACCAAATCCTCCACTGTAAGATCAGGGTTTTGTTTAAGAATACGATCTGCAATCTTGTCGCTCGTTTTCCGGGGAATCCCCAAAACCTCTAATGCAGATAACGATTCTTCCTTCACTTTATTATTCTCAAATGTAGAAATATTTGCATCCAAAACCGTGAATTTTTGGACTTTATCACGTAAATCGACAATGATTCTTTCAGCAGTTTTCACACCGATTCCCTTCACTTTTTGAAGCATCAGTGCATTACCCGAAAGTATCGCCGAAGCAATCTCGTCCAAAGATAAAGAAGACAACATGATGATGGCAGAAACTGGTCCCACTCCATTAACGCTTATTAACAGATTAAACATTTCTTTCTCCAAAATTGTGTTAAAGCCAAATAGCAAATGTACATCTTCACGGATGATCTGCTGAATATTGAGAAACGTCTCCTTACCCAAAACCAGCTTTTCTGAAGTTTGCAAACTGACGCCGACCAAATAGCCAACACCGTTTACATCGACGACCACAGATGTTGGATTCAATTGCTGTACGATTCCTTTGAGAGAATAAATCATGGTGAATGGAAACGACAAATATAATCATTTCGAGAACGTTTCAAAATGATAAAGTGCCGATTTTGAATATTATTTTTGAGAATAAACCCCGATCTACTACATTAATTGCCATCTCTTCGCTGTGCATCGAGAACGGCGATCGTTGCCAAGTTCACAATCTCGTCCACACTTGCGCGCATCTGCAGCACGTGAACCGGCTTTTTCAACCCCATCATGATCGGACCGACGATTTGTGCAACCTTCATTCCGCGGATGATTTTATATGAGAGATTCGCACTCTCCAGATTTGGGAATACGAAAACATTGGCTGGATTTGTACCGAGTTTTGAGAATGGATAATCCGAAAGATGATCCGCATTCATCGCAAAGTCCGGCTGTATTTCACCATCCACGACCATTTTCGGATATTTCTCGTGGAGGATCGAAACTGCTTTCGACACCTTTTTTGAGGTTTCAGAAATCGCCGCAAAATTCTCGAAAGAAAGCATCGCGATTCTTGGTTCTATGGCAAAACTTTTCACGGTCATCTCACACATTCTAGCAATATTCACCAAATCTTCCGAAGTCGGATTCTGGATAATCGAAGCGTCGGAGAAAAACATCGGTTTTTTCTCGGTGATAATCATCATCATTGATGCTACTTTGTCAACACCTTTGTCTTTTTCAATGACTTCGAGAACCGGTTTCAGGACTGAAGAATAATTTTTGGAGAAACCGACAATCAGCGCGTCAGTATCCCCGTGTTCCAACATTAACGGGCCAAAATAATCTCTTTGGCGAACGAACCTTTTCGCTTTGTACTCGTTCATTCCCTTTCGCTGACGTCTTTTCCAAAGCGTGTCGCGGTACTTCACGCGGTATTCTTCCTGGTCGTCGTCCATCGGATCCACAATCGGAACATTCAGCTCGATACCGAATTTCTTCATCTGCTCCTTGATGTATTTTTTCTCACCCAAAAGAATCGGATGTGCAATTCCTTCTTCGTAAAGAATCTGTGCCGCTTTCAACACGTTGTATTCCTCTGCATTTCCGAGGGTAACACGTTTCGGATTCGAGCGGGCACGGTTTTGCATCATTCGGATGAGTTTCTCGTCACGCCCCATTCTATCGAGAAGCGCATTTTCATACTCCTCAAAATCAGTGATGGGTTTTCCGGCAACTCCGCTTTCCATCGCAGCTTTTGCAACTGCAATCGAAACACGGGTTATCAATCGGTTATCAAATGGTTTTGGAATAAAATACTCTTTTCCGAAATTCAGACCTTTCAGATTATATGCCAAGATCACGGCTTCAGGAACGGGTTCTTTTGCCAAATCTGCAATGGCGCGAACTGCCGCCAATTTCATTGGTTCGTTAATGGAAGTCGCCTGAACATCAAGTGCACCACGGAAAATATATGGGAAACCAAGCACATTATTTACCTGGTTCGGATAATCGCTTCTTCCGGTTGCCATAATCGTATCTTTTCTGGTTTCCATTGCGAGGTTGTACTCGATTTCCGGATCAGGATTTGCCAAACCGAAAACGATCGGATTTTCAGCCATCGACAACAACATTTCAGGAGTCATCACATTACCTTTAGAAAGTCCCACGAAAACATCTGCACCTTTCAGCGCCTCCTCTAAAGTGGAAATTTCAGTATTGGCGATAAAGTCGATTTTTTCGGGAGTGAGGTTTTCTCTTTTATGGTTAATGACGCCTTTGGAATCACACATTAGGATATTTTCCTTTTTCAAACCGAGCTGCATGTACAGATGGGTACAGGCAATTGCTGCTGCTCCAGCTCCGTTCACAACGGTTTTTACTTCACCGATTTTCTTACCGGCAAGTTCAAGAGCGTTGAGCAAAGCCGCCGCAGAAATAATCGCAGTTCCGTGCTGGTCGTCGTGCATCAACGGAATGTCGAGTTCGTTTTTCAGTCGCTGTTCGATATAGAAAGCTTCCGGCGCTTTAATGTCTTCGAGGTTAATTCCACCAAAAGTCGGCGCGATTCCTTTCACAATCTCGATGAATTTATCGGGATCTTTTTCGTCGATCTCAATGTCGAAAACATTGATGTCGGCGAAGATTTTAAACAAAAGTCCTTTCCCTTCCATCACTGGTTTTGAAGCTTCCGCACCGATGTCGCCCAAACCGAGAACCGCAGTTCCGTTTGAAATTACGGCAACCAAATTTCCTTTTCCGGTGTAGTCGTACGATGTTTTTGGGTTCTTTTCGATTTCGAGACACGGAATCGCAACTCCAGGAGAATACGCCAATGAAAGGTCTCTCGCCGTAGAGTGTGGTTTTGATGGAATGACTTCTATTTTTCCTTTGGGCTCTGCTTTGTGGTAATCAAGCGCGGCCTGGTTAAAGTTTTTTTCGTCTCTTTTATTTTTGTTAGGCATTTCAGGGGTTTGAAGTTTGGGGTTTGAGGTTTGATCCCGAATTTACGGGATAGGAGTTTCAGGTTTGGCGCTGAATCTGAAAGTTAATCCATATTCAGGATATATTTTTTATGGTAATCTACCAAGCTTTCGATGGGTTTCTGCACAATCACTCCCACATTGAGGTTGAGTTCGGCAGCGGCTGCACGCAGGATATCTTCATAATAAAATGCAATCGAACCGATGAAATTGATCTCGGCTTCTTTCGCTTCTTCATACGGCAAAACCTGGTAATCGAGGAAGTTCTTCATCTCGTCGAAAACCATATTCTGGAAGTACGGATGACTTTTCCTTTCCACTACAAATTTATTGAAATCAGCAAGATAGGCATTTGCACGCGGATTGTGGTACATATTCTTGATCGCCTCCTCAATGGTCAAATTATATTTTTCAATAAAACCATTGTGCAGATCTGCAGGAAGTTTTTTCATAAAGAACCTTCGCAGCAAATGTTTTCCGATGGCGCTTCCGCTCCCTTCGTCACCAATCAGGAAACCGAGTGACGGCAGTTCTCTCCTGATTTTCTCCCCATCAAAATAACAGGAATTCGAACCGGTTCCAAGAATGCATACAATTGCAGGTTTTCCGTTGTAGGCAGCGTAAGCAGCGGCAGTGAGGTCTTCTTTCACGGTAATTTCAGTGGTTTTGAAAATCTTCTGAAATTCATTTTCAACCAACGCCACATTTTCGGGAACGCCACAACCGGAGCCGTAGAAAAATATTTTCTGAAGGGAATCCTTAATAGAAACGAGACTGCCGTTTTTCTCTATTTCGGGCACGATCATTTCCGGATTGATTATATTGGGATTGAAACCGATTGTTTCTGTCTTCAGGAAAATCTTACCGAACTTGTCGAGAATTACCCAGTCGCATTTTGTGGAGCCGCCGTCAACAATTGCAATCATACGCTGAAAGTTTAATCTGCTAAAATATTAATTTAATTTGAAAATGGTTCAGATTTACCCATATTTTCCGCTTATAAAAAAGTGAAGCAATCCAAAAATGAATTGCTTTATTTTTTTCTATGTGATTAGGTCTTACTCCACATTCAACACTTCCCGAATTTCCGGAGCGTGCTGCTTGATGGTGTTTTCCACACCCAGCTTCATGGTCGAGAAACTCATTGGGCAACCGTTGCAGTTTCCGATCAGCTTTACATATACGGTTTGTTCAGCTACATCAACCAATTCTATATCACCGCCGTCTTTGTTGAGGAAAGGTCGGATTGATTCCAGCGCCTCCAGAACTTTGGTTACGGTTTCTTCGTGTTTTTTCTGTTTCATAATCTTTTTCGCATTTGAGATGGTTGAAATTCTTTACAAGCAATCGACTCCGCCGATGCGCTGTGGACAATTGACTCCGTCGAACCACTTCGTTAGGTTTCGCGATTTGTCCTTACTTTCCTTACTTTTTCGGTGAGCAACCTGCCATTGTTGTGATTTTCACAGCTTCTGTCGGAGGAAGGTTTTTGTTTCTTTCCACCAAACTTTCGATCATATTCTGGGTCGTTTTGGTATAGATTTCCTCGATCTTGGAACCTTCCTGCAATGCAGCGGGTCTTCCGACATCACCCGATTCACGGATGCTCTGGATGATCGGGATTTCACCAAGAACCGGGATTCCCAAATCTTCTGCCAAATACTGCGCTCCCTGGTTTCCGAAAATGTAGTATTTGTTTTCCGGCAATTCTTCAGGAGTGAAGTACGCCATATTTTCGATCAGTCCCAAAACCGGAATATTGATGCTTTCCATTGTGAACATCGCGATTCCCTTTCTAACGTCGGCTAATGCGATATGTTGCGGAGTCGAAACAATCACCGCTCCCGTTACCGGAACTTCCTGTACGATGGAAAGGTGGATGTCGCCTGTTCCCGGCGGTAAATCGATGAGCAGGAAATCGAGTTCGCCCCAATGTGCGTCGCGGATCATTTGGTTTAACGCTTTTGAAGCCATCGGTCCACGCCAAACTACCGCCTGGTTTGCTCCCGAGAAATATCCGATGGAGAGCATTTTCACGCCGTAGTTCTCAATCGGCTTCATTAGATTCTTACCGCCAACTTCAACGGATAAAGGTTTTGAGCCAAAAGTATCGAGCATTGTCGGAATTGAGGGTCCGTAAATATCGGCATCCAAAACCCCGACTTTGAAGCCCATTTTTGCCAAAGTTACGGCGATATTCGTCGTTACGGTAGATTTTCCTACCCCACCTTTTCCGGATGCGATGGCGATGATATTCTGGATTCCGGGGATTTGCTTCCCTTTGATCTGGCTTTTCTGAATTTCTGAAGGTTCCGGGGAATTGATTTTCAGTTTCAGAACAATGTCTTCACCGAATTCTGTTGCAAACGCCTGCTTCATTGCCACCTCCAGTTTTTTCTTTTCGTGCATTGCAGGTGAATGCGCCGTCATATCGATATACACGTCGTTTCCCATTACCTGGAAATTGTGTACCAAGTCATCAACTTCAATTTCTTTCAGGAAATCCTGAACTTTTGCTTTCGTCAACATAATTTTCTACTGTAAAATGATTGACAAATTTAAGCAAAATTTTCCTTATTTAGAATCAATAAAATCTATGACATTTATCTTAAAAAAATGACGGTAAAAACCGCCATTTTGTCTGCAAATATTTGAAAATACCCGTGCATTAAGAGCTCTTTAAAACGCAAAGAATTATCAACTGCGCTCCCAAACTTCATGAGGGCAAAGTATTAATCTGCAGGCAGATTTTTTGAAGCTCACTCTTTCCACGCTTCATCAATTCGCGACGGCGAATAAAACTTTGCCACCTTAATGTTATGAGTATGATTCTAAACTTTTGCGTTTAAGAATTATGTAACATCGGCTTTTCTTTTGGCTTCAAGAAAAAATGATAATTGAAAACTAAATTCACCTCAGGTTTGAAAAGGTTTTTAGAAATTACAATTCTCCACCGTGATTATCCAGCTGTCCTTCCCATTTCGAAACTGCGGAAGTTGCCAAAGCATTTCCGAGCACGTTGGTCATACTTCTTCCCATATCGCAGAAATGGTCGATCGGCAGAATCAGCGCGATTCCTTCCGGCGGAATTCCGAACATCGTGCAGGTTGCGACAATGATTACCAAACTTGCTCTTGGAACACCCGCGATTCCTTTGGAAGTTAACATTAACACCAAAAGCATGGTGATTTGTTGACCGATGCTCATTTCTATTCCGTAGATCTGTGCGATGAAGATTGACGCGAAAGTCATGTACATCATACTTCCGTCGAGGTTAAAGGAATATCCTAAAGGTAGGATGAACGACACAACTCTGTTGTTGCAGCCGAAACGTTCCAACTCTTCTACCAGTTTTGGGAAAACCGCTTCGGAACTTGTGGTGGAAAACGCGATGAGTAAAGGTGCCTTTATTCTTCTGAAAAGTTCGAAAAGTCTATTCCCTAAAATCAGATATCCTACGATGCAGAGAACCAACCACAACACTCCCAATGCAATGAAAAAATCGCGGAGATAAATTGCGTAAACCTTGAAAATCTCGAAACCATTAGTTGCAACTACTGCTGCGATTGCGCCCAAAACACCGAGTGGAGCGACCCACATAATATAGCCCACCATTTTCAGGATTGCGTGTGCGCAGATGTCGAATGCCTTGGTAATCGGTTTGGTATATTCCTCTCCCATATTTGCCAACGCAACACCGAACATAATGGAAAATACTACAATTTGTAATACCTCATTAGTTGCGAATGCCTCGAAAACACTTTTCGGGAAGATGTGTTTCACAAAATCTTCCATCGAGAATCCTTTGCTGGATTTAATGAGATCGTCTGCAGATGCGTGATCCTGAATCGGAAGCTGCGTTACGTGACCAGGTTCGAGCCAGTTTACAAAAATCAACCCGATGAAAAGCGAAACTAACGATGCTGAAAGAAACCACAACATCGCCTTTGTTCCCACTCTACCAATCATTTTGATGTCGCTCATCTTTGCAATTCCCACAACGAGCGTGGTGAAAACGAGCGGCGCGATAATCATCTGTACCAAACGGATGAAGATGGTTCCTAAAAGTTTAATGTTCTTGGCGAATGATTCCGCGCTGTCTGCGTACTGATAATGCACGACACCGCCCATCGCAACACCCACAACCAAACCGATGATGATGGCGATGAAGAGTTTGTTTTGACCTTTCATAGAAGTTCTTTTTGCTGTTTTTTTTTCGAAGATTACAAATATAGATTTTTTTTGCTTTGCCGAAGTGGTCGAGGGAGCTGTATTTCGGACAAGCGATAGAAGTGGAAATCCTTTTTGTTTTTTTTTGCGTTGGAAATGAAGTTGGAAAAAACAAAAAGATTGTAACGGATAGCGCGGTCCCGACGAAACTTTTTCTTAAAAAAAGTTGTCGGGATGGCCCATAAAAAAACCCCTGAAAAAAATCAGAGGTTTAGGTTGGTTGTATTGTGGTTTGTTATGCTCTCAAATATCTTGCATAAGCGTAACCTTCTGTTCCTGAAGAAGTTCTAACTTTCCACCAGTCGTCAGAAGTTTGCTCAACCAAAGTTACGTTTTCGCCTTTCGCAGCTTTTCCTACGATTGCTCCTTCTGTTGAAGGTTCCTGACGAATGTTGAGGTTGGATTCCTCGGTTGCCACTGTCAAAGCAGCTCCTGAAGCCAATCCTGTAACTTGCACGTCAACATTGATGTCGGAAGCGGAATAGGTTGCGTCGATTGCTCCCAAAGCGTTCCATACCGCGTCTTTTGCAGCGGTGTTTGCAGCGTTTCCGGAAACATAAAGGATTCCGTCCTGCTCTGTAACCTGAAGTCCGGAGATTCCCGCAGACTGAGCCGCAGCGATTACTCCTGCGTATTTATCTTGTAATGCACTCATTTCTAATTATTTTACAGTGTAATTATAGTTAACTTTTCCAGCTTTCAAAGCGTCAACCGACATTTTGATTTTTCTTGCCTGCTCAGGAGAAACGTTTCCTGTAAGTGTCAATTCGCCGTTGATCACCTCAACTTTTACTGAAGGGAAATCTTTCACAGCGTCGGTCACTTTTTGCTGAACTGCAGGATCCACAGCAGAAGTAGTTTCAACCACTACAGGAGCTGCGATTGTTGACATATCGTGTACATCCTTGATTCCTGGGATTGCTTTCAGGGAAGCGATCATTGCGTCTCTTGAAGCTTCGTCAGCAAAAGTTCCGCTCAAATGCGCTGCTCCGTCTTTTACCTCAACAGAAGCGTTTGGATTAGAAGTTACAACAGTAGTTGCCTGAGTTTGAAGTTCGGCATCAGAAACTTTTTTCTTACATGCGATAGAACCGAATGACACTGCAAGTGCCAAAGCTGCCATAGCGAGTGTTTTTTTCATAGTTGAATTCATTTAAAATGTTAAAAAAATTATAGTTCAAATTTAACAATAAAATGTATGCCGAATTCTTAAAGAATGATAAATTTTTCTTAAATCTTTTGCAAGTTTTTGATTAGGAGCAATATATTTTGATAGAAAATTTTCTTTACCGTTCCCCAAAGGGAGGAAAACTTTCTTCAAATATCTGAGTATTACAAACGAATCCTCACTTTTATCAAAGGATTTCAAAGATAGTGAATTTTTCTTAATGGTTTTCGATGGTTCGAAAGGTAAGATTGATTCGCGGTTCGGCGACTTTCGTGGTTGGCGGAAGCCGGTGAAGCCAGTGAGATTGGGTTTCGTCTTTCATTACAAGCAAGCTGCCGTGTTCGAGGACGAGTTCTACTTTCTCTTTGCTGGTTTTGTGTTTGAATGAGAACTTACGTTCCGCACCGAAACTGAGCGATGCGATGGCGCCGTTTTTCTTCAGATCCTTTTCGCCGTCGCTGTGATACGCCATTCCTTCGGAACCGTCGTGATAAAGGTTGAGCAAACAGGAATTGTAGGTTTCCCTGGTTTTGATCTCGACAATTTTCTTGAGATCCAAAAGAGCATCCGTCCAAATTAAAGCTTGTTTTGTTCTTCCCGAATAGGAGTACTCAAAATTTTCATCACCGAACCAGGCGACTTTTCTTTTGGTTTCGATAAGTTTTCCGAAGATGACGGCTTGATCAGCTTTCCAGGGAATCTCGCTCATCAGGATTCTAAAACAAGCATCCGCTTCTTCTTTAGTAAAAATCTTTCCATAATAATTGACGGTTCCGTCTTTGGGAAGAAGATTTTTGGTAGGGTCAAAGATTTGGTCGAAGAGATTTTGCATAGATAAAAATAATGAAGCTGCTGGAAAAAACCTTCGGTTTTTGGACAGATCGCGATCTGTCCGTACGGAGTGTGATATTTTATATTTTATCTTTTTCCTTGTTTCTTTTTCCTTGTTTCTTTTTCCTTGTTTCTTGTTTCTTTACTTACCGATATGATAATACGCCAACATTTTATAATACAGTTTCGCAGCTAAGAAAGCTGTCGGTTTTGCATAAGGCGAATCCATCAGTTCCACAATATCGAATGCTACGACATTACATTTCTCGAAAACTTTTCTAAGGAGTTCCAAAGTTGGATACCACTGCAATCCTCCAGGTTCCGGAGTTCCTGTAGATGGTGCAAATGAAGGATCGAACGCATCCAAATCAATCGTGATGTAAACATTTCCGGAAACTTTCTCCAAAACATCATTTACCCAGTTCTCGTTGTTGGCGATTTCGTGCGCCCAAAAACACTGCCCTTCAGGAACATACTGCATTTCCTCAACATCGCAGGAACGAATTCCGACTTGAACCAAATTTAATTTCTGCGAAGCCTCAAAAACTGCACAAGCATGATTAGAAGTCGAACCGTGAAAATCAGGACGCAAATCGGTATGTGCATCCAATTGAAGCACCGTCAAATCAGGATATTTTTCACCAAACGCACGAATGGAACCGATAGAAACCGAATGTTCCCCACCAAAAAGCGTGAACAGTTTTCCTTCGTTCTGCATCATTTCTTGAGTTTTTTGGTAAACCGCTTCCGTCATTGCTTCGGGTGAAGAATTTTCTGAAACTTCTCCCGCCATCCAAACGCCTTCCAGATAAGGTTCTGTTCCTGTTTCGATGTCGTAGAGTTCCATATTTTCGGAGGCGTCGAGGAAGAGTTCCGGACCTTTGTCCGCACCTTTTCCCCAGGTTGAAGTTCCGTCGTAAGGAACGGTTACCAACATTACTTTAGCGTTTTCGAGTGTCGCGTTTTCTTCGGGAATTCCTGCGTAAGTATTCATTTTTAGTTTGAAGTTTAAGGTTTGAAGTTTGAAGTTGGACAAAGATAAAGATTTTCAGATTCCACCGAAAATGGAAATCAAATCCAAAATACTCAATTAAAATTTTAATTATATTAAAATAATTTTTAACTTTGTTAAAGACAAATTCATTTAAAATGAAACTACCGATTTTTTGTCCAAGCTGTGAAAACTCATTGAACGTAAGCCAAATGAAATGCAACCATTGCGAAACGGAAGTGAATGGCAACTACGAACTCCCGCTGTATCTGAAGCTTTCGAGAGAAGAGCAGGATTTCATCCTCCAGTTTTTTCTTTCCAGCGGAAGCATCAAAGAAATGGCAAAACAGCAGGAACTTTCTTATCCCACGATGAGAAACAGAATGGACGATCTCATCGATAAAATCAAAAACTTAAATTAATAAACCGATGAGAAAAATCCCAGTAAAATACGGCATCGAGATTTTGGTGATCTGCCTCACTCCCTTTCTGTTTATGATTTCGGAAAGTATTTCGAATGGAAAAGTAACAGGAATTCTATTTTCATTTGGCTACCTGATTCTTGTTGGTTTCGTTATTTTCGGCATTAGATATTGGATTGAAAATGAAGAACTTGTCATTCAAAACCTCTTATTCTGGAAAACCCGAATCAGGATCAGTGAAGTCTCAAAAATCGAAAAAACTTGGAATGCACTTTCTTCGCCTGCGCCGAGTATAACAGGAAGAGTAGAAATTTATTACAATAAAAAAAGTATTGTTATTTCACCGAAAAATTTTGAGGAATTCAAGAACGAACTGCTTAGAATCAATCCCAACATCATTATTAAAGAATAAAATATGAACTTTGAAAATCCATTGTTTTTAATGGGAAGTATGACGGGAGCAATTTTCGTGATTGGAGGATTATTGCTTTATTTTCTGCCTCCAAAAAAAATCAATTCGCTGTACGGTTATCGTACGGAAAGCTCGATGAGAAATCTCGACCGTTGGAATTTCGCACAGAAATATGCGGCAAAAGTGATGATTGCTTGCGGAACCGCATTTTCATTTATCTCGATTGCAGGTTTGTTTATTGTCGGAAACGAACGACTTTCGTTGATTGTCGCAATGGTTTTATTATTTCTCATTTGTGCCATAATTTACTTTTCGACTGAGAAAAAACTTAAAGAAAATTTTACCGATCAACCTTAAAATTTAAACGTTATGAATTGGAAACTTTTTTTCAACCCGTTTGAAAAATTCAGCGAAATCCAACTTCTGGTATTTGGAATCATTATCACGATTCTCGGGAGTTTTATTGGGAGTTCGCTCGGCGTGATTTATGACGGCGTTTTTGATGTGCATGTTTACCAAACGACTTTCGCAAAAGCAATTCTCGTGAATTTCATCAACATTCTTTCCGTTTTTGTTCCATTATTGATTTTAGGTAAGATCATTAATTCAAAAACAAGAATCATCGACATCCTGAATGTTTCGCTGATCAGCAGGTTTCCCATTTACATCGCTGGTTTGTTAGCCAATAATGAGAAGATGAACGGGATTACCGAAAATATTCTAAAGGAAATCAACACTCCAGAAAAACTTCAAATTCCAACCACCGACCTTATTTACCTTATGGTTTTTTCATCATTAATGATGATACTTTTAGTTTACAGCATCGTGTTGATGTTTTCAGGATTTCGAACCGCGACCAATGTGAAAAAATGGCAACATTTCATCTTTTTCGCAATTGCCATTATTGTTGCAGAACTCATTTCGAAGGTTACGATCGGAAGTTTACTCGATTTTTGGCAATAATTAATACCCCAAAAGCTTCAGCACATCTTCAGGTTGCTGTTCCTCGCGGAAAACGGTGTAAACAAAGTTTCCTTCCTCGTCTTTGTCGATGAGAATGTGTTTCGGTTGCGGCATCAAGCAGTGGTGAACTCCGCCGTATCCACCGATGGTTTCCTGATAAGCTCCTGTATGGAAAAACCCGATGTACAAAGGTTTTGTGTCACTAAAAACAGGGAGATAAATGGCGTTTGTATGCTGTTCGGAATTGTAATAATCGTCGGAATCGCAGGTTAATCCGCCAAGGAAAACCCGCTCATAAGTATCGTCCCAACGGTTGATCGGGAGCATAATGAAGTGTCTCGAAATCGCCCAAGTGTCGGGAAGCGTGGTCATAAAAGAAGAATCGATCATGTTCCATTTTTCCCTGTCGTTCTGCCTTTTCTGTGAAATGATTTTGTAGAGATGACCCCCGCTTTCGCCTACGGTAAAACTTCCAAATTCGGTGTAAATGTTCGGTTCTTCCACGCCTTCTTCCTCACAGAATTTCTTGATCTGTGAAACGATTTCATTCACCATATACTGGTAATCGTAATCGAAATTCAGAGAGGTCTTGATCGGGAAACCGCCACCAATATTCAGGGAATCCACTTCCGGCGCAATTTTTTTCAAACGTGCGTAAACCCGGAGACATTTATACAATTCGTTCCAATAATACGCGGTGTCTTTAATCCCTGTATTGATGAAGAAATGCAGCATTTTCAAGCGCGCATTCGGATGTTCCGCGATTTTCTGGGAGTAGTAAGGAATAATGTCTTTATAACCAATTCCTAATCTCGAGGTGTAGAATTCAAACTTCGGCTCCTCTTCCGATGCGATTCGGATCCCGATGTCGAAAGTCACGTCGATGCTTTCGGTAAGTTTGTCGAGTTCACGGTAGTTGTCGAGGATCGGAGTAATATTTTCGAAACCGTTGTTGATCATTTCAGAGATTTTCTGAAGATAGTCGTCAGTCTTAAAACCGTTACAGATCACTTCGATATTTTTGTCAACCTTTCCTTTGTCATAAAGGGATTTCACAATATCCATATCATAAGCGGAAGAAGTTTCGATCGAGATGTCGTTTTTTAAAGCTTCCTCCAATACAAATGCAAAATGGCTGGATTTGGTGCAGTAACAGTAACGATAGTTTTTCGTGTACTCGTTGAGTTCAAACGCTTCCTTGAACCACGCTTTTGCGCGCTGGATGTTCATCGAGATTTTTGGCAGATAATTAAATTTCAGGGGAGTCCCAAACTTTTCGACGACCTCCATCAAAGGAATATCGTGGAACTGGAGTTGATTTTCCGAAACGTTGAATTCTTCCGTCGGGAAATACAGGGTTTGGTCGATGAGCTCTGAATATTTAATTTTCATTCGTAAATCTAATTTTTAAAATTTTGACGCTTGAAATCTGAACTGCAAATTTGGTGAAAAAAGTTGGTTTTTCTGTTAAGCGAAATTCAAATAAGGAAGTTTTATGCCATAATAAAAATGAAGGCTTCAACGAGGTTTTTAGTTTTCAACAAAAACAATCAGCTCACCTTTTTCGAATTCAATGGTGACCTTTTCATCTGAAGCAAAATTTCTTGTTCCAATCCTTGAAGTGATCGACAAGCTTTCTTTGTTTAATGGCCAGTTCAATCCTGCGGTGATAATATTTTCCGCAATAGGAAATGGGTAAAGAGAAATCATTTTTCCTTTCACGTTTTCCAAAACTAACTTTTTAGGTGAGAAAAAATATCTTGAAAAATTATCGTAGAAAGTTAGCTCCAAATCATCTTTAAACTTAAAGCCCACGGTTAGGTTCCCCAGAAAGTGATCCATCTCACCACCGCTCGCTCCATACACATCTACTTTCTTTATTCCTTTTTTCCGTAGAATTTCCAGTGACTTTTCGAAATCCGTCTTATCCTGATCGGGAGTGAAGATGAACTTCTCGCGGTACAGCTCGTCATCTGCAATCGTGTGTGAATCAAAATCTCCAGAGACAAAATCCAGTTTTTCCATAGGAAAGTTTTTTTCCTTTAAATAGCGGAAAGCACCGTCGGAACAGCAAATCAAATCATAGCCGTCAATTTCGGGAAGATCTTTCGGCGGTTCGCCGTTGATGAACAAAAGAGCAAATCCTCCCCCTAAATCCTCCTTCAAAGGAGGGGGATTTTTATGTTCGTCATTATTCAGGTTGGTCATAACTGATGAAATGGGACCTTTATTGTTCTGGTTTTTCTACGGGAAACTTTAGTTTCTTAAAAGTCGAGACTTGTCCCTACCTGTTATTTGGATTCCAAAATTCTTCGGTGTCGCCGTGTAATTTTGAGACGTATCTTGCCAAAACAAAAAGATAATCTGAAAGTCGGTTGAGGTATTTAATCAATTCCGGTCGTACTTCTTCTGATTCATTCAGAAAAACAAGACTGCGCTCCGCTCTTCGGCAAACCGTTCTGCAAACGTGAAGTGCGGTTGCTGCTTTTCCGCCACCTGGAAGAATAAAGTACTGAAGCGGCTCCAGTTGCGGTTCATATTCGTCCATCCAGTTTTCGAGTTCCTGAATTTCTTCTTCGGAAATCATCAAGGTAAGGCGGGACTTTCCATTGGCCAAAGTCAGTTTATCAGTTGGTGTCGCCGATTCCGAACCGACGGTAAATAAATCGAACTGAATTTTTTTCAATTGCGAGATGACCTTTGCGTCAGTGATCTCACATTTTGCCACTCCGATAAAAGAGTTGAGCTCGTCGATATTTCCGTAAGATTCAACTCTCGCGGAAGCTTTTGAAACGCGGGTTCCGCCGTAAAGCGCGGTTTGACCTTTGTCGCCCGTTTTGGTATAGATTTTCATTTTTACTGATTAATGAAGTAAAATTAAGGAAATTAATGATGTTGAGAAAAAAAACTAAACCACCCCGTCTCCCGAACTTCGTTCGGAATCCACCCCTCCAGTGGAGGGGAATTTCGTTATTCCCAAAATTACTTCAATTCATTTAGAATAATCTCCCACAGATTTTTATTAAAACTTCTGAAAAAGTTGACATGCCCAATTTCTCTTTTCTCGGATTCGGCGACTTTCACTTCTCGGTAGGTTTTCTTTAGGTTCGGATACGCAGTGTGCATCAAGCTTTCCATGCCTTTTTCGGTCACCCACGAATCGTCTTCGGCGTGGATGATGAAGGTGTCTTGAGTCAATTCTTTGGAATAATCCTTGCCGATTTTCTCAAAAAGCTTGCTGGTCGATTTCTTGTTGAGGATCAAAGTTTTCCAATCCAACGCGGCTCCTTTCGGAAGCGACTCACCCAAACCAAACCAATGCGCAGGAAAGTATCCCAAAAGCTTTGTCGTAGCGGGAACAGCGATTCCAAAACCGAAAAGTGCGGTAACTGCGACTTTCGTTTTTAGATGTCCGAAATAGGCATCCTGTGTGGCGACGAAAATAAATTTTTCAAATAACAGAGAATCGGGATTCATCCCCAAAATCAGCGCACCGACGGAATGACCAAGACAAAACTTCCGGAAACCCTTGTAATATTTGTCGATAAACTGAGTGAGCGTTTTGTAGTCTTCAGTTCCCCAAATCCGCATCGATGCTTGGAAACCTTTTATTTTTTCTGGTTTCGAAAGTCCGATTCCTCGGTAATCGTAGGTGATGACAGTGAACCCGCGTTCCGCAAAATATTTAGCAAAAGAAAAATAAATCTGCTGTTTTACTCCCGTTGCCGAATTGATGAGCAGCAGTTTCCCGTTGGAATCGACGGGTTCGAAAAACGTTGCCGCAATGGGAACTTGATCGGAAGTTTTCAGATGGATGGTTTTCATTTGCGTTAAAGTCAACCCAAAAAGAATCGGACTGCTGAACTTCAAAATTAAAGATTTAAAGTTTTCTGAAAAGGAAAATCGGTATGGTCAGAATAGAATTTAGAGCATATTCAAATTCTTTTTAGAAAAAATATTATTTCGGAAGTTTTCTTTACCCCGACACTAAACGGCGGAAAATTTCCCGCTAAATAAACCAAAATTTGCTCCCTTTAGGGGACGGGGTAATCAAATTTAGGTTTATTTAGATAATATTAACACGCCCTTAGTCCTTCAGGAAATCTTTCAGATACGGCAAACCGCTTTGCGAACCACTGTTTCGGGTGACTTTCAATGAGACATCATTTCCGAATTTTACACATTCATCAATGGTGTTTCCGTGACAAAGTGCGACTGCAAAACCAGAGGTGAAAGCATCGCCCATTCCCATTTTGTGTAGCACGGAATCGTGATGATTGCGGTAATATTTCATTTCAGAACCATCGAAGTACGTCGTGGAATTGGAATCGTCGCGCACGAAAAGTTTGTTGGGATATTTTCTGACAATTTCCTCCCGAACCTCGTGACCGAAAATCGTGGAAAGTTCGTTGCTTTTGGCGACAATAAAACTCGCGTCTTCAATTACTTCTGCTGAAAGTTTCTTTGCAGGTGCGGCATAAACACCGACTTTTTTACCGTGTTTCTTGGCAAGCTGCACGGTAAATTCCACAGTTTCCATCGGAATTTCGAGTTGGATCAAAATCAAATCTGCGGAGATGAAGAACTTTTCTGCCTCCATAATATGTCGCCGTTTCAAATGATAATTTGAAGCCGGAACCACGACAATAGAATTGATTCCCTCAGAAGTCGTCACGTAAGCTGTTCCAGTCGGTGCATCTTCCGTTTCTGCAACAAATCCGACATTGACACCCTCTTCAACAAGGTTTCTCATAATTTGCTGACCAAGCGGATCCATTCCCACGCAGCTGATGAAATATACATTTGCTCTGAGTCGCGCAGTTCCTACCGCCTGATTTGCACCTTTACCGCCGAAAAAACTTTCAGACCTATCCGCTATTACCGTTTCGTTGGGTTTCGGAAGATGTGAGGTGTTGAGCACCAAATCGATGGACGAGCTGCCTACAACAATAATTTTCGGTTGTTCTGAAGTAATGGTCATTCTGAAATTCTGTTTTGAGAGGATTAGTTAATAAACAAATTTATCCTTTAATTCCCAATTTAACTATGGTTTAACATTAATTAACAAAGCCAACCTCAATAAATTCCGTCATAATTTTCGCCGGACGATTTTCGTTATCAAACCCAATATAGCTTCCGTAAAAACCTTCACCATAACCCGTTTCGAATGCGAAGATGTTTCCGCCCTTTTCTTCATCAGGTTTGAGGAAGGCAAACTGGTCGATTGCTCCGTTTTCGTCAAAAAAATGTTGGTGGAAAAACTCCTCGTAAATCCCCATAAAGTCATCGCCTTTTCGGTGGAACAATCTTTTTTCCAAATGATTCAAGCAATCCTGAGTTTCTGCATCCATAAAGCACCCCATTCCGCTTTCCACGGGATAGCCGAAAATTTCGCCTTCCTTCAAATCAGCCGTGTTCTGACCATCGGTTGTCGCTAATTTCCAGTTCGTAACCTCGTTCGCATTGAAAACAATTTCCACATAAGCAATGCAGTTGGACTCTTTTTCTTTATGCACCAAAACTTCGAATTCGCCAACAGGAAAATCTTCATTGAAAGCAGCCATATCTCCCGTTAACAGAAGATCGCACGCTACAATTTTTCCCGTCGGAAGATGGATTTTTCCTGCGTCGAAAGTTTCAATCAAAGGACTTTCAACAAAATTTTTGCTGAAGAGTTTCGCGATATTTTCAAGGTGCGTCATAATTAAGGTTTGAAAGGGTTTGAGTTGATTTGAGTTTATTTGATGTTGCGGAGCTTCTTAAACCCTCAAAGAATTTCAAATAAAATCAAACAACTTCAAATTCTAAAGCGTTTTCAGTTTCTCCTCCAGAAGTGCGATTTTTTCCTGCGCGTCTTTCTGTTTTTTCAGTTCGTTATCCACTACCTGTTGCGGAGCTCCTGCCATAAATTTCTCGTTGGAAAGTTTCTTCTCAACTGAAATCAGGAATCCTTTCAGGTATTTGAGTTCTTCCTCGGTTTTGGATTTTTCTTCTGCCAAATCAAGGTTTTCACTCAGAGGAATTGAGATTTCCGTGGCTCCAACTAAAAAGGTGAAACTCGGTTTGTCGGTTTTCTGCGCAAAATGGATTTCAGAAATATTCGCCAGCTTTTTCACTAATTCTTCATTGGCAAAAGAGTCGGTGTTGGTAAAAACCTCCACTTCTTCCCTTGGTGAAATTCCTTTTGACTGTCGGTAATTCCGCACTCCAGAAATCAGTTCCTTAGAAGTTTCGAAATTTTTAATCAATTCACTATTAAAGCTATCAGCTTTCTTTTGTTGCGAAATGACCAATGCGTTTTCAGGAGTTCTTGCGGAAATATTCTGCCAAAGCTCTTCCGACAAAAACGGCATGAACGGATGCAGCAGTTTCATTAATTCCTCAAAATATTCGATCGATTTATGATAAACTTCCGCCGAAATCGGTTCGCCGAAATTGGGTTTGATCGCTTCCAGATACCAAGAACAGAAATCGTCCCAGATCAGTTTATACACCAAGTGCAGCGCATCAGAAATTCTGAATTTTTCGAACTGGTCTGCAATTTCGGTGATGGTTTTGTCCATTTGGTTTCCAAACCATTCGATGGCCTGTTTGTCGGAGCTGTTGGGTTGCAGCGTTTCGTTTTTTTTCCAACCCTGGATCAGTTTGTAGGCGTTCCAGATTTTGGTGGCAAAATTTCTTCCTTGCAACATCAGGTCTTCATCGAAAAGCAGGTCGTTTCCTGCAGCGGAACTCAGTAAAATTCCTACGCGAACTCCGTCTGCACCGTATTTGTCAATGAGTTCAATTGGATCGGGTGAGTTTCCGAGCGACTTCGACATTTTGCGTCTTTGCTTGTCGCGAACGATTCCCGTGAAATAAACATTTTTAAAAGGAACCTCTTTTCGGTATTCCAAACCGGCCATAATCATTCTTGCAACCCAGAAGAAAATAATATCGGGACCCGTTACCAAATCCGAAGTCGGGTAGTAATAATTAATGTCTTTATTCTCGGGATCGAGCATTCCGTCGAACACCGAAATCGGCCACAACCACGAAGAAAACCAGGTATCGAGCGCATCTTCATCCTGCTTTAAGTTTCGAGTTTCGAGTTCCGGGTTTCGAGTTTTTTGTTTGGCTAAAGCCAAAGCATCTTCGATATTTTCGGCAACCACAAAATCGTTTTCTCCACTACCATAGTAATACGCCGGAATTTGCTGTCCCCACCAAAGCTGTCGGGAAATATTCCAGTCGCGGATGTTTTCCATCCAGTGTTTATAGGTGTTCTTGAATTTTTCAGGATGGAATTTCACCTCGTCGTTCATCACCACATCCAATGCTGGTTTAGCGATTTCCGACATTTTCAGGAACCACTGCTGCGAAATTTTCGGCTCGATTACGGCACCAGTTCTTTCGGAGGTTCCCACTTTGTTGATATAATCTTCCTGCTTTAGCAATAATCCTTTTTCCTCCAGTTCTTTGGCGATGAGCTTTCGTACTTCGAAACGGTTTTTGCCTGCGTAGTGAAGTCCGTGCTGATTGAGATTGGCGTCATCATCCAAGGAATCGATCATCTGCAGGTTGTGACGTTGCCCAATTTCGTAGTCATTTGTGTCGTGAGCAGGAGTGATTTTCAGTGCACCCGTTCCGAATTCAATATCCACATAATCATCCTCAATTATAGGGATCACGCGATTCGCGATGGGAACGATCACATTTTTTCCTTTTAAATGAGCATATCTTTCATCATTAGGATTAATGCAAACCGCGGTGTCGCCGAAAATGGTTTCAGGACGAGTTGTTGCTACAGAAAGAAAATCCTCCGTTCCTTCAATTTTATATTTTAAATAATAGAGTTTTCCTTTCTGTTCTTTAAAGATAACTTCCTCGTCAGAAATATTGGTTTTGGCTTCCGGATCCCAATTTACCATTCGGTAACCGCGATAAACCAGATCTTTATTGTAAAGATCTACAAAAGATTTGATTACCTGCTGCGAAAGCTTGGGTTCCATCGTGAACCGCGTTCTTTCCCAGTCGCAGGAAGCGCCGAGTTTCTTGAGTTGTTCCAAGATTGTTCCACCGTATTTGTCGGTCCATTCCCATGCATGTTTCAAGAATTCTTCTCTTGAAATATCGGACTTGTTGATTCCTTCCTCTTTCAGTTTTGCCACGACTTTTGCTTCAGTCGCAATCGAAGCGTGATCCGTTCCGGGAACCCAGCAAGCGTTGAAACCCTGCATTCTTGCGCGGCGAACCAAAACATCCTGAATTGTATTGTTCAGCATATGTCCCATGTGAAGAATCCCAGTTACGTTTGGCGGTGGAATAACGATGGTGTATGGCGGCTTTTCGTTGGGTTCAGAATGAAAGTAATTGTTCTCCAACCAGTAACTGTACCATTTCTGTTCAGTTTCCTGGGGATTATATTTGTCCGAAATCTGCATAAAATCTTAAATAATTATTAAAATATCAGTGCAAAAATAGGGTAAATAAAATTTTTTGGAATGATTATTAAAATAATTTTTAACTTTGTTACTCGATTTCAATCTAACAACAGATATTAACAAAAAACAAATTAGGAATATGAAAAAGATTTTCGCAGCACTTTTCATTACTGCATCATTTGCTTTCGCTTCGGCGCAAACCATTTCATTCGACAAAACGACTTACGATTACGGAACAGTAAAAAATGGATCCGACGGACACAGAATGTTTACCGTGAAGAATACAGGAGACAAACCTCTGATCATTTCCAGAGTTCAGGCATCTTGTGGATGTACCACACCGGAATGGAGCCAGGATCCTATTATGCCAGGAAAAACAGCACAGTTAAAAGTGGGTTACAACACCACTATTACCGGACCCTTCACTAAATTGATCGAAGTTTTTTCTAATGACCCTCAAAACAGCAGATCAGTTATCAACATCAAAGGAACTGTTGAGGCCCCTGCGCAAGCACAAGGTCAGATGATGGAAATGAAGTCAAGTGAAGTTGCGACTGCGAAAACTGCTGTGTTGCAACCAATGCAAGCTGCAAGAGCAGAGGTCGCTGTAAAAGCAGAGCCAGCGCAAAAAGCAACAAAGAAAACTGCAAGAAAAGCTGCCGCAAAATAATTAAGAATTAAAAAAATCCTAAAATCACTTCATAATTGGAGTGATTTTTTTATTTTAGTTTAAAATTAAAAGATATGGATTTGGATTTCACCGATAACTTTGTTGTAAAAGGAAAGTTCTCAATTAAAAACGCTGATACCGAATACACAGGGAAATTAACCAAAGAAGAAGGGCAAAAAATGCTGCAGGATGAAAAAGTTAAGCTGCGCAAATTGCAGGAACGGCTTTATGCTGATGGAAGCAAATCCCTCCTCATTGTTATCCAGGCAATGGATGCGGCCGGAAAAGACTCACTGGTTGAACACGTTTTTGGAGGAGTGAATCCACAAGGTTGTGAAGTGACCAGCTTCAAAGCACCAAGTACCAAAGAATATTCTCACGATTTTCTTTGGCGCCAGTATCTTGCACTTCCTGCTAAGGGAAAGATTGGGATATTCAACAGAAGTCATTATGAAAGTGTCCTGGTTTGTAAAGTTCATCCGGAATACAACCTCAGCGAGAAAGTTTGGAAATCCATTGACGATTTCGACGACAAGTTCTGGGAAAACCGATACGAAAGCATCAGAAATTTCGAAAAACACCTCGCTCAAAACGGAACGACGATTGTAAAAATCTTCTTGAATGTCTCTAAAAAAGAACAGAAGAAAAGGTTTATTGACCGAATCGACGAGCAGGAAAAAAACTGGAAATTCTCGATGGGAGATTTACCGGAGCGTGCATTGTGGGATAAATACATGAAGGCATATGAAGAAGCCATCAGCGAAACCTCGAAAGATTATGCACCGTGGTTTGCGATTCCCGCCGATGATAAGTGGTTTGCGAGAGTAGCAGTAATACAAATTATTATTGACGCGTTGACCGGAATGGACCTGAAATATCCCGTGCTTTCCGACAAGGACCGCGAATCGCTACAAGAAGCCAAACAGCAGTTGCTGAACGAGTAATTTTTCAAAAAGAATTTCGGTTGGAAATTATCTTCCGACAAAAAAAACCACAAGAAAAACTATAAGCCGGATTCTGTTCCCCAAAAATGGGGCGCCTGTTATTTATCTGCGTTTTACATTGCTGCAAAACTTTAGCTGTTTACCCCTCGACATTGGACGAGCCGCCCTTGATTGCCGATATACTTAACATTGCACCGCAAAGAGTTTACCTGATTTCACTATAAATTAATATACATTCTTTCTGTTGCACTGGTCCTGATCTCGCGACCGGCGGACGTTATCCGCTTTGCTGCTCTGTGGTGTCCGGACTTTCCTACTTTCGCCGAGACGAAAATCAACAAGCCGTTTTTCTTGTGGATGGCAAAGATAAGGAGAAATACGAAATACGAAGGACGAATTACAAATTACGAATTTTGAATTTTGAATCAGAGAGAGAATTGGTTTAAATGGTTTTTATAAATTTGCGTATGGATTATTTTAGTGTAGTTTCCGCGGTTCTTGAAAGGTGGTATCTCAAGTTTGCCCAGTTTACCCCAAAACTGATCGTGGGGATTATTATTTTCTCCTTTTTTTTGATCGCGAGCAGTTTCCTAAGCAAAGTCGCTGTACGCATTTTTAACCGCCTGTTTCCGAAAAGCAGAAGATTCGATACCGTTGCCTCCTTAGTTGGATTTTTTAGATTTATGATCCTCCTTTTCGGCACATTTATCACGCTTGAAGTAATGGGACTCAGCGGATTTTTTCTGAAACTTCTTGGAAGTTTGGGTGTTGCAGGGATTATTGCCGGTGTTGCCTTAAAGGATTTGGTATCGTCGATGTTCTCGGGGATTTTGGTAGGGATGGACAAATCATTCAAAGTCGGTGATCTCGTGCAAATAAGCAATATCACGGGAACAGTGGAGGAAATAGGTTTTTTGACTACCAAAATTATCGCTGATGACGGCAAGAAAGTGTATTTACCCAACCAACTCATCTTCAACTCGCCTTTTATCAATTTCACAGCTTCGGGAGACCGGAAAATTTTCATCGATATTGAAATTCCAAACACGCAGGATCTGGAGAAGTCAAAACGTGTGATTTACGATGAAGTATCGAAATTTGAATTTGTTGATCAATCAAGAAAACCGCAGGTAATTCTATTGAAACAAAACTTGGGAATTTTCACGATCGAGGGACAGTTTTGGATTCGCTCTGGACTTAATATCCAGGAAGTGAGGAGTGAGGCATTACTCAAAATTAAGCAACGACTGGATTCCGAGGGAATTTCTATGGTGAATCCTGTAGCTACTAATCCAGGAAACCTTTAATACAGTGGTTTCTATTTTCTGAAACTCCATGGGGAAACCGAATTGGGGTCGCTCCACAAACCGAGTTTATTTTTCTTGGCAGTTTCTTCAAGTCGGGCATAATCTGCATCGGAAGAGTATTTTTTGTAATGCCAAGCTAAACCAAATTTCACCATTTCTTTATTGACATTGGTGCCGTCTTCCAGAAAAATTTCGGCAATCAGTCTCCCTCTTGAATCATAAGAACCGTTTCTCCCATTACTGATAATGGTCGCATTTTTTCCAAAACAAAGGTCGGAAAGCCGTTCTTTGGATTTTGTTCCGAATGGCTGTCTTTTCTCGGGTGCGTCGATATGTTCCAAACGGACGCTCATTGGAAATTGGTAGTAGAGTGCTTCAACAGTATCGCCGTCTTTTACCCCGATTATTTTTACTTTCAACACGACGCTATTCTGATCCGCGTTAGCAAATTTTGCTGGAATTAATGTTGCGAAAAATAGTAATAAGAGAAGAAATGATTTGTTCATAGTAGATTTTAACTATGCAATTTACAGAATTTCTTGAAAAAATAATATTGTGGATGCTCTAAATATCTTATAAGCTTTATGATAATAACCACAAAGTCACAAAAGGTGTATGTCAAAAATTGATACAGTCGAAAATACCACCTATTTAATGACACAAAAGTTTAGAAAAACTCTGGCACTTTTTCGCACAAAAAATATCCCGATTCCTAAGAACCGGGATTTACTTTTATACTAAACTTTGTCAAAGATTTTAACTTTGACGAAGTGAGTTGGCAATTTTACGCCTGAACGTTGTTTTGTCCCAATACGAACGGCTCAACTTCCTTGATTTCGCCAAACTGCTGCTCGTAATTAGCGATGTTTTGTTGCAATGCAGCAAGAACTCTTTTAGCGTGAAGCGGAGCCAAGATTACTCTTGATCTCACGTTTGCCTGCTGAACTCCCGGCATCAATTGGATGAAGTCTAATACGAATTCAGATGGAGAGTGGTTAACCAATGCAAGGTTACAGTAAACACCTGCAGCGATCATTTCGTTCAATTGAATGTTGATGTTGTTTGGATCTTGGTTTTGATTGTTGTCCATTTTTAAAATTTTTGTTTGATATAATTTGATTTTGTTTGATGTAGTTTGATTTGGTTTGAAAGCAGAACGTTATCAAACTTTCAAACCTTATCAAACGATTTCAAACTATTAGTTAATTAATGTCTTCGAATTCTTTCTTCGAACCTACGATGATGTTCTGGTAATCTTTAAGTCCGGTTCCTGCAGGAATTCTGTGTCCTACAATTACGTTTTCTTTCAGACCGCCAAGATAATCAACTTTTCCTGAAACCGCTGCCTCATTCAAAACTTTGGTAGTTTCCTGGAACGATGCTGCAGACATGAAGGATTTGGTTTGGAGCGCGGCTCTCGTAATTCCCTGAAGAACAGGAGTTGCCGTTGCAGGAAGCGCTTCGCGAACTTCCACCAGTTGTAAATCCTCACGTTTCAGTTTGGAGTTTTCATCTCTCAGTTCTCTCGCCGTGATCATCTGACCTGGCTTGAATTCTTTGGAATCACCAGCTTCGGTTACGACTTTCAGTCCGAAAACTCTGTTGTTTTCTTCAAGGAAATCGTATTTGTGTTCCAAAGCTCCTTCAAGGAATTGGGTGTCACCACCGTCCACAATTTCTACTTTGGTCATCATCTGTCGAACGATGATTTCGAAATGCTTGTCGTCTATTTTTACCCCCTGAAGTCGGTACACTTCCTGAATTTCATTTACCAGATATTCCTGAACTGCGGTTGGTCCTTTGATTTTAAGGATATCGTCCGGAGTGATGGAACCGTCGGAAAGTGGTGCTCCTGCTCTCACGAAATCGTTTTCCTGTACCAGAATCTGGTTAGAAAGTTTCACGAGATATTTAGAAATTTCTCCGGTTTTCGCTTCCACGATCAATTCGCGGTTACCTCTCTTGATTTTTCCGTAAGAAACTACCCCGTCGATTTCGGTTACTACCGCCGGATTCGATGGATTTCTTGCTTCGAACAATTCGGTAACTCTCGGTAAACCACCTGTGATATCCCCTGCTTTTGCAGATTTTCTCGGGATCTTGATCAGGACTTTACCTGCCTTGATTTTCTCGCCGTCATTAACCATCAAGTGAGCTCCAACAGGAAGGTTGTATGCTTTCTGCTCTACTCCTTTCGCATCTACAACTTTCAGCGTAGGAACGGCTTTCTTGTTTCTGGATTCAGAGATTACTTTCTCTTCGAAACCGGTTTGCTCGTCGATCTCCAACTGGTAAGATGTACCTTGAATGATGTCCTCGTATTCTACCTTACCTGAAGTTTCGGCAATGATTACCGCGTTATATGGATCCCATTTCGCGATCATATCTCCTTTGCTTACTTTGTCGCCCGACTTCACAAAGATTTCGGAACCGTAAGGAACGTTCGCCACCATCAATGGTGTTCTTGCTGCATTGTCGGCTACCAAACGGAATTCCGTAGAACGGGAAACCAGGATGGTCGCTTTCTTACCTTCTTCATTTTCAGAAATTACGGTTCTGATTTCGTCCATTTCAACGATACCGTCTCTTCTTGCAACGATGGATGGGTTTTCTGAAATATTACCTGCAGTACCTCCTTGGTGGAAAGTTCTCAACGTCAGCTGAGTTCCAGGTTCACCGATGGACTGCGCAGCGATTACTCCTACTGCTTCTCCAATGTGGATTGGTTTTCCTGTCGCCAAGTTTCTACCGTAACATTTCGCACAGATTCCTTTCTTCGCCTCACAAGTTAATGGTGAACGAACTTCTACCACCTCGATTCCAGCTTCTTCGATCTGTTTTGCAATCGCCTCGTCGATGAGTTGGTCTGCTTCCAGAATAACCTCGTCGGTTTCTGGGTGGTAAATATTGTGAAGGGAAACTCTACCCAAAATTCTCTCGGAAATCTTTTCAACGATTTCGTCGTTTTTCTTAAGCGGAGTAATTTCTGTTCCTCTCAATGTTCCACAGTCGTCTTCGGTAATGATTACATCCTGTGCAACGTCCACCAATCTTCTGGTCAAGTAACCAGCATCAGCGGTTTTCAGAGCGGTATCAGCAAGACCTTTACGAGCACCGTGAGTGGAGATGAAGTATTCCAAGATGGAAAGACCTTCCTTAAAGTTCGCCACAATCGGGTTTTCGATAATTTCTGCTCCGGTAGAACCGGCTTTTTGTGGTTTTGCCATCAAACCTCTCATTCCCGATAACTGACGGATCTGTTCCTTAGAACCTCTCGCTCCTGAATCAAGCATCATATACACAGAGTTGAATCCACCTTGGTCGGTTTTCATTCTGCTCATAATCATCTCGGTCAAACCAGCGTTGGTGTTTGTCCAAACGTCGATTACCTGGTTGTATCTCTCGGTGTCTGTAATCAGACCCATGTTATAGTTTGCCTTGATTTCGTCCACATTTTCAACCGCCTGTGCAATCATTTTCTTTTTCTCTTCCGGAATTACGATATCTCCTAATGAGAATGAAAGTCCACCTTTAAATGCGTTGGAATATCCAAGGTTCTTCATATCGTCGAGGAACTTCACGGTTGTTGGGAAATCTGTTTCCGCAAGGATTCTACCGATAACGTTTCTCAATGATTTCTTCGTCAACAGTTCGTTTACGAAGCCAACTTCTTTAGGAACAATTTGGTTGAACAGGATTCTTCCGACCGTAGTTTCGATCAGTCTGATCACGAGTTCGCCGTTTTCTTTCACAGGAAGTTTACATCTTACTTTCGCGTTCAGGGAAACTTTTCCTTCTGCGTAAGCGATTTCTGCTTCTTCCGGAGAATAGAAAGCCAAACCTTCACCTTTTACTTTGTAATCATCGGTGGAGTATGCTTCTTTAGTCATGAAATAAAGACCAAGAACCATGTCCTGAGAAGGTACGGTAATCGGTGAACCATTTGCAGGGTTCAAGATGTTTTGCGAACCGAGCATCAAAAGCTGAGCTTCCAAAATTGCTTCCGGTCCTAACGGTAAGTGAACCGCCATCTGGTCACCGTCAAAGTCAGCGTTGAATGCCGTTGTTACGAGTGGGTGAAGCTGGATTGCCTTACCTTCGATCATTTTCGGCTGGAACGCCTGGATTCCCAATCGGTGAAGCGTAGGTGCTCTGTTCAGAAGTACAGGGTGACCTTTCATCACGTTTTCAAGGATATCGTAAACTACTGGCTCTTTTCTATCGATGATTCTTTTCGCAGATTTCACGGTTTTTACAATTCCTCTCTCGATCAGTTTTCTGATGATGAATGGCTTGTACAATTCTGCCGCCATATCTTTAGGAATACCACATTCGTGCAACTGAAGGTTTGGACCTACAACAATTACCGAACGAGCAGAGTAGTCAACCCTTTTACCCAAAAGGTTTTGACGGAAACGACCCTGTTTACCTTTCAGTGAATCCGAAAGTGATTTCAAAGGTCTGTTTGATTCAGATTTTACTGCAGAAGATTTTCTCGTGTTGTCGAACAGTGAATCCACCGATTCCTGCAACATTCTCTTTTCGTTTCTAAGGATTACTTCCGGGGCTTTGATTTCCAAAAGTCGCTTCAAACGGTTGTTTCTGATGATTACTCTTCTGTAAAGGTCGTTAAGGTCGGAAGTTGCGAAACGTCCACCATCCAACGGAACCAATGGTCTCAGTTCTGGTGGAATTACAGGGAGCACTCTCATAATCATCCATTCCGGACGGTTGATCATTCTGGTGTTTGCTCCACGAAGTGCTTCTACAACGTTCAATCTTTTTAACGCCTCAGTTCTTCTTTGTTTTGAAGACTCGTTGTGCGCTTTGTGACGAAGGTCGAAAGAAAGTGCATCGAGGTCGATTCTTCTCAACAATTCTTCAACTGCTTCCGCTCCCATTTTGGCAACGAACTTGTTTGGATCGGAATCGTCAAGATATTGGTTTTCAGCAGGAAGCGTATCGAGGATATCCAGATATTCTTCTTCTGTTAAAAACTCCATATCCTCGAAATCGGAACCATCGGCTTTCTTAGCGATCCCTGGTTGGATTACGACATATCTTTCGTAATAGATAATCATATCCAACTTCTTGGAAGGCAATCCGAGAAGGTAACCGATTTTGTTCGGCAGCGAACGGAAATACCAAATATGTGCTACAGGAACCACCAAATTGATGTGCCCGATTCTTTCACGACGCACTTTTTTCTCGGTAACCTCCACTCCACAACGGTCGCAAACGATTCCTTTGTAACGGATTCGCTTGTATTTTCCACAGGCACACTCATAATCTTTCACGGGACCGAAGATTTTCTCGCAGAAAAGTCCGTCACGCTCCGGTTTGTGCGTTCTGTAGTTGATGGTTTCGGGCTTTAGAACCTCTCCTCTTGATTCCTGAAGAATGGATTCGGGAGAAGCAAGACCGATTGTAATTTTACTGAAATTACTTGTTTTATTTTTGTTTGACATAACTCTTTTTAAGATTATAAATTTTAGATTTTAGATTTTAGATTAATTATTGAATATCAAGCAGTTTGAATTCAAAATTTATAATTTAAAATTTAAAATTATTCTTCTAGTCTTACATCCAGACCAAGACCCTGAAGTTCGTGCAGCAATACGTTGAACGATTCAGGAATTCCAGGTTCAGGCATTGCCTCACCTTTGGCGATTGCTTCGTAAGTTTTCGCTCTACCAATTACGTCATCGGATTTTACCGTCAAGATTTCACGTAAAATATTCGATGCTCCGAACGCTTCAAGCGCCCAAACCTCCATCTCTCCGAAACGCTGTCCACCGAACTGCGCTTTACCTCCTAAAGGTTGCTGCGTGATCAGTGAGTAAGGTCCGATCGAACGTGCGTGCATTTTATCATCCACCATGTGACCAAGTTTCAGCATATAGATTACCCCAACTGTTGCCGGCTGTGTAAATCTTTCACCAGTTCCACCGTCGTAAAGGTAAGTGCTACCGAATTTCGGAAGTCCAGCTTTATCGGTGTATTCGGTGATTTCTTCCAGTTCAGCACCGTCGAAAATTGGCGTCGCAAACTTCAGTCCTAACTTCTGACCTGCCCAACCAAGAACAGTTTCATAAATCTGACCGATGTTCATACGCGAAGGTACACCAAGTGGGTTCAGTACGATGTCCACAGGAGTTCCGTCTTCAAGGAACGGCATGTCTTCTTCACGAACGATTCGGGAGACGATCCCTTTGTTACCGTGACGACCCGCCATCTTATCACCCACGTTCAGTTTACGTTTTTTAGCGATGTAAACTTTTGCCAATTTGATGATTCCCGCTGGAAGTTCGTCTCCGATGGAGATTGCGAATTTCTCACGGTTTTTCACACCCTGGATGTCGTTGTACTTAATTTTATAGTTGTGGATCAGCTGTTTGATGAGTTCGTTTTTGTCTGCATCCACTGTCCAGTCAGAACCGCTTACGTTTACGTAGTCTTCAACGCTTTGAAGAAGTTTTGTGGTAAACTTCACTCCTTTTCCGATGATTTCTTCATCAAGGTCGTTTTTCACTCCTTGAGAAGTTTTACCGTTAACAAGCGTTCCGAGTTTTTCGAGCAACATGTTTCTCAAATCGTCGAACTTCGCTTTGTAGGTATTTTCGATTTCTTCGAGTTTCAGTTTCTCTTCGGTTCTTTTCTTTTTGTCTTTAATGTTTCTTGAGAAAAGCTTCTTGTCGATCACCACACCTCTCAATGAAGAATCGGCTTTCAGGGAAGCGTCTTTTACGTCTCCTGCTTTGTCACCGAAGATTGCGCGAAGAAGTTTTTCTTCCGGAGTTGGATCAGATTCCCCTTTCGGAGTAATTTTCCCGATCATGATGTCTCCAGGTTTTACTTCGGCGCCGATTCGGATCATACCGTTTTCGTCAAGATCTTTGGTTGCTTCTTCAGAAACGTTTGGAATATCCGAAGTCAGTTCTTCCATACCGAGTTTGGTATCACGAACTTCCAGTGAATATTCATCAACGTGGATGGAAGTAAACCAGTCCTCACGAACTGCCTTTTCGTTGATCACGATCGCATCCTCGAAGTTATACCCTTTCCAAGGCATGAACGCTACAGTAAGGTTTCTACCCAATGCAAGTTCGCCGTTTTCAGTTGCGTAACCGTCGCAAAGAACCTGTCCTTTCACCACTTTGTCGCCTACTCTTACGTTTGGTCTCAAAGTAATGGTGGTACTTTGGTTGGTTTTTCTGAATTTGGTAAGGTTGTATGTTTTCGTCGCAGATTCGAATGACACTAAATCATCGTCCTCGCTTCTTTCGTATTTAATGGTAATTTTGTCCGCATCCACATATTCCACAACACCGTTTCCTTGAGCATTGATCAATACTCTGGAATCTGTCGCCACCTGTTTTTCAAGACCGGTACCAACAATCGGAGCTTGCGGTTTCAAAAGCGGAACCGCCTGTCTCATCATGTTCGATCCCATCAATGCACGGTTCGCGTCATCATGTTCCAGGAACGGAATCAATGATGCAGAAATACCCGAAATCTGGTTTGGTGCAACATCGATCAGGTTAACCTCGTTTGGTTCTACTACAGGATAATCACCGTCAAGACGCGCAATTACTCTATCGGTAGAAATGGTTCCATCGTCGGTCATTTCAACGTTTGCCTGTGCAATTACCTTTTCTTCCTCATCTTCAGCATTCAGGAAGATTGCAGGACTTTTCAGGTCAACTTTACCATTAGCAACTTTTCTATATGGAGTTTCAATGAATCCTAAGTTGTTGATTTTCGCATAGATTCCCAGTGAGGAGATCAAACCGATGTTCGGTCCTTCCGGTGTTTCAATCGGACAGATTCTTCCGTAGTGGGTATGGTGAACGTCACGAACCTCGAAACCTGCTCTTTCTCTTGACAAACCACCTGGTCCGAGTGCAGAAAGACGACGCTTGTGCGTGATTTCTGAAAGCGGGTTGGTTTGGTCCATAAACTGTGAAAGCTGGTTGGTTCCGAAGAACGAGTTGATTACCGATGTTAAAGTTTTTGCATTAACTAGGTCGATCGGCGTGAAGATTTCGTTGTCTCTCACGTTCATTCTCTCACGGATGGTTCTTGCGATTCTTGAAAGACCTACGCCGAACTGTCCTGCCAACTGCTCACCAACAGTCTTGATTCTTCTGTTGGAAAGGTGGTCGATATCGTCCACCTCAGCTTTGGAATTTACCAGTTCGATCAGGTGACGAACGATGGAGATGATGTCTTCCTTCGTCAATACTTCTGTTTTTTCAGAAATATTAAGCCCTAATTTCTTGTTCAAACGGTAACGTCCCACTTCACCTAATGAATATCTCTGCTCGGAGAAGAATAGTTTTTCGATAATTCCTCTTGCAGTTTCCTCATCTGGCGGATCAGCGTTTCTCAACTGACGGTAGATATATTCCACCGCTTCTTTTTCGGAGTTTGTAGGGTCTTTCTGTAAAGTATTCTGGATGATCGAGAACTCGTTGGAATTTTCTTTGTGGATGAGGATTGATTTTACTCCCGCGTCCAAAATTAAATCCAAATGTTCTTTTTCAAGAACGGTTTCTCTGTCGAGGATGATCTCATTTCTTTCGATAGAAACCACTTCCCCTGTATCTTCGTCCACGAAATCTTCGAACCAGGTGTTCAAAACTCTCGCGGCCAAAGTTCTGCCTTCAACTTTTTTCAAAGCTGCCTTAGAAACTTTCACTTCTTCGGCAAGGTCGAAAATCTGAAGGATATCTTTATCGGATTCGTATCCGATTGCTCTCAACAAAGTCGTCAACGGTAATTTTTTCTTACGGTCGATGTAAGCGTACATTACGTTGTTGATGTCGGTTGTAAATTCCATCCAAGATCCTTTGAAAGGGATGATTCTGGAATAGTACAGTTTGGTTCCGTTGGCGTGGTAAGTCTGTCCGAAGAACACACCCGGAGAACGGTGAAGCTGTGTAACGATCACACGTTCAGCACCGTTGATGATGAATGATCCCGAAGGAGTCATATAAGGAACCGGCCCCAAATACACATCCTGCACCACGGTCTGGAAATCTTCGTGCTCCGGATCGGTACAGTAGAGTTTAAGGCGGGCTTTAAGAGGCACGGAATACGTCAAACCTCTTTCCACACACTCGTCGATCGAGTAGCGCGGTGAATCAACCAGGTAATCCAGGAACTCGAGTACGAACTGGTTTCTGGAGTCGGTGATTGGGAAATTTTCTTCAAAGGTTTTGTAGAGGGTTTCGTGAACTCTCTGTTCCGGGAGCGTGTCCAGCTGGAAAAACTCTTTGAATGACTGGATCTGAATGTCCAAAAAGTCAGGAGTCTCAATTCTTCCCTTTGCTGCGGAGAAATTGATTCTTTCGTTTCCCTGAGTTTTTGCGACTGCTTTAGATTTACTCATAAAAAAGATTAAGAATAAAGGGTTAAAAAATATTTTGGTTAAAAAATATCAGAAAGATGGAAGAAACAAGATAAATGTAAAAAGATAAAAGTTCAAGTGAAGAATTGTAAGTTTGGCGCCACAAATACTTGAGTCTTTTGCCTTTGTTCTTGGCTCTTTGTGCTCTTTCTAACTGCAACGCCGGTATATCTTTTCACGGAGTAGTGCAAAATATTTTTTGGTTCTTTCGGCGGAAAAAATTGGTAATTGTATAAAACACGAAAGCCCTTTCAAATTCTTTGAAAGAGTTGATGATCAATATTTTACGAAATTAAGAACAATTATTAGCGCCAAAAGGAGTGCAAATGTACAATAATTTTTGGCAATACGCAAATGATTTCAGAATTGCAAGAGATAGGCGCGAACACTTTGTTGATTCTGACTTTAAAACGAAAAAATCAGTGCCGCGAAATGTGACCTTTAAGTGTAATCATCATATTTTTTTCAATGAACTTGACTGAGGAATATTTTGCGTCACAAAGGTTGCTAGTCAGCAGATACTCCCCTTTCTTAATAACGATGGAATTCTTACCATGTCTTGGTATGGCGAGGTTGTAATAGTTTTTCCCAGAGATCCGCATAATCATATTGCAGTCTGAATAATTCTCCGCAAGGAGGATTGCCTCATCTGAATTTGTGTCATTATCAAAAAGTTGGCTCAATAATTTGGCTGTATGGCTGTTTTTCGCCGCTTCGGACTGATTCATCAGCTCTTCAAACTCTTCCTGTTCACTATTTTTACTGGGTTTAGCTGGAGGAATTGCGGTTATAGTAGGTTTTGCCGGCTCAGAAGGTTTGGAGCTACTCTTCATCCATTCATTTTTTAGTGAAATGAGTTTTGCCCTCAACACTGTACGTTTGGGATCATCGGGATGAACGTTTTTCAGGTAGTTTTCAATTTCGGGGATGCTTTTACTTTCAAGGATATCTTCGCTGCGTTTCTGGCCAGAAAGCAAAATCAGAAAAAACAACATCAAAAGCACAAAAAACTTCTTCACCTTAAGGAATCATTTATTTAATTCGAAATTTGATGTAAGTGATCGTTTTTCCTTTCGCCGAGAAAAGGCCTTCATAGTAAGTTTTTATCTCTCTCAGCAAAGGTGTCCCAGGATCATATTCCGGAGCTCCGTAGATATCGTGGTGCGCAGTGATGATATCGTGACCAGCTCCCTGCAATAGTCCCAAAGTATAACCGTGCAAAAATTCGGAATCCGTTTTCAGGTGGATCATTCCATCTTTTTTTAGAATCTTCTTATACCTTTCTAAGAAATCCGGATGCGTCATCCTGTGTTTTGTTCTGCGGTATTTGATCTGAGGATCTGGAAAAGTAATCCAAATTTCATCCACCTCATCTTTTTCGAAGAAGCAGTCGATCAGTTCGATTTGCGTCCTGAGAAATGCAACATTTGTCATTCCTTCATTTATCGCCTCTTTTGCTCCAAACCAAAAACGCGCTCCCTTGATATCAATACCGATAAAGTTTTTCTCAGGAAAAGCTTTGGCTAAACCAACCGAATATTCTCCCTTTCCACAACCCAACTCCAAAACCAGAGGGTTTTGATTCTTAAAAACTTCGCTTCTCCACTTTCCTTTCAAATAAAAGTTATTCAACGCCTCTTCCCTGGTTGGCTGAAAAACATTCGGAAGCGTCCTGTTTTCGGCAAATCTTGCCAATTTATTCTTGCCCATCTTAAACTCATCATGAGATGACAAAAATAAATATTATTGTTGGAATAACAATTCGCTCAATGTGAATCATTTTTGTTGATTTGCGCCCAACGAAACCATCACTGCTTTCTGAACGGTTTTCTGTGAAGCATACTGAGCGCCGCAAACCAAGCTCGAGAAAAGATAGTCTCCTTTCAATACTACGATCGTATTGTCGCCATGTGCAGGAATCGGTAATCGGTAGCGGGTATTTCCCACGCCTTCAATCCTCATGATCATATTGCAGCTGGATTTGTTTTCGATCAGCACAATGCTTTCCTTGCTATTGGGATCGTTGTCAAACAGGGAATTCAGTATTTTGACCGTATTGTTTTTTTTCTCCATCGGACTTGCCGACATCAGCATATTAAACTCCGCTTCTTCCTCATCCGTCATTCCGCTTTTCATCGGAGCAGCTACTTCAACGTCGGTTTCCTGTTGTTCTACATTTCCGTAGACTTTAGTTTTATAAGCTCTCTCTACTTCTTTTTCAATTATTTGCTGCTTGAATTTCGCTATCTGCCTCTGCCTGATCTGTTCGTTAAATTCCTCAAAACTCATCCTTGTCGAGGGTTTCTTTCTAAGCAGAGCAATTTTCTCTTGAAAATCCTTCACACGCTGATCAGCGGGATGCGCTTTTCTGATATATTCTCTCAGCATTTTGATCAGCCGCGGCTTCAAAATCAATCGTTTAGGATCGTCGGGATGGGCGTCGCGCAAGAAGGCATCAATCTCATAGATATTGGTGCTCCTCATAATTTTGGAGTAGTCTTTCATTTTCTGCTGCGAAAAGGTATGACAAGACAGCAGTATCGTAAGAAGACACAGGATTTTTTGGTTCATCATCGGCGTTTTGTGCGGGTGAAAATTTCTCACAGGAAAAGCCGCTGTGTAAAAATATTTTTTTTTAATGAACCAACAAATTTTATCTTGAGAGATCCATCAGCTGAGAATTGCGGAGTCGCCGCTGATAAATTGGCAGATATTTCTCAATGTACATTGCAACCGGCTCATAATTATTGGCTGCGATATATTGGTAAATATTGTCGGACGAATACACGAACTGCAAAAAATTATCGACCAGATTTGCTGGAATCTTGAGATTGGCGAAATAGTCCTGACCGTAGTATTTTTTTATGCTTGCAATGGAATTATTCATTTTTTCGTACTCGTTGGCTCTTTCCTTTTTCTTTCTTTCGCCCGAAAGAATGTCGTAAATGCTTTCTAAACTGAAAGTAAGTCCGCCACCGGAAAAACCTGCAACCGGAAGTTCTGGAGGCAAGCCGTTTCCTTTTGGAGCAGGGAGACCAATCATTCGTTGTAATTCTAATTCCCTTTCACCTGTTTTTAGTGAACTCACGTCTTTACGAAGATTTCCCGTAGGTTTAAACCTGCTGATCACCACTTCCTGGATGTCGTAATATGCCACTTTAAGCTCGACGATGTTTTTGGAGTTCTGCATATTTTCTTCGGTAACTTTCACGTCTTTTCTGTCAGTTACAATAGAAGTAAAACGGATGATATCGCCTGGTTTTGCGGGGATCTTGAAAGTACCGAAATAGTCGGTATAGACAGTTTTATGGGAAGTAATATTGGTAACATAGACCTGATTCAGATAATATACCGATTTGTCCCTGATCAGGATTTCGCCAGAAAAAAACTGGGCATTCGCCAAAACAGTGAGCAGGAATGTGAACAGGAGCAGAAACTTCTTCATACAGTGGGCAAAAGTAAATGTTTTTTGGAACAAATACCGAATTTTAGATGCCGTTGCACGGTTAAAGTTAGGTTAAATACTAAGAAATTCTGTTAAAGCATGACATTAAGCAAAAAAAATCCCAGCCAATTTAAGCTGGGATAAATATCATTTTTTATTATATAAACTTAATTCGTAGAGTTAGTCCGTTTGTCCTATATTCGCCCATATTACAGAGTAAAGAATCATAATACATTTGAACCGCATAAACTCGCATATTTCCGCCATTATCCTGAATATGTTTCACAACTTGTTGAAGTATTCGGTTTAACAAATCAGGAGGTAAACCACTTCCGATAGGAAAAACCCAATATGATGGTGGAAGACTCGCATCGACGGTTTGGAAAATATCAAGCTCAAGATAACCATTAGATTTAATTATACTAAAATCGTAATCCGGGTCAACATAATTTGGATCATTAGGCAGGAACTTGTAATCAATGGCAGAATTATTATAGTAATTCTCTATATAATTTACTAAAAGTCTCGGCAAGTCAGTACAACCTCTACAATAATATAAAGAAGAATCATCATTCCAAAAGTACACATTACCATGAGGATAATATGGCACTGTGCTGTTAGGAACGTTAGTCAAACCAATACCTCCCCCACATTTATTAGCTTCATTGATAAGGAGATAGGCACTTGCCTCTTTTGAGGAACGATTCACACCCTCTGCTTTTCCGATAGGATCTAATGAGGATATTGCTTCTGAAGATCTATCGATATTTTGGCATGCGATTGACAGTAATGCAACAATAAGAAGATAAACTGTGTTAAAAAATAATTTCTTCATAATTCTATTTTTTGATGAATTTCACTTTTTCTACGGTTCCTTTATCATCTACAGAGATAAAGTAAACACCTGACTGAAGTTTGGAAACCGAAACTTTGTTGTCAGCAACATTTCCTTTAGCAACCAACTGACCTGCAGCATTATAAATGCTGTATGTAGCGTTATTAGAAACTTTGGAAACATTCAATACGTCAACTGCCGGATTTGGATAAACCTGAACTGCATTTGCACGTACATTGTCGTTAACTCCAAGAGTTGGCGAGATTATTACTGCGTAATCCTCAACTTCACCGTACGTGTAGCTTCCACATGGATTGGTTTGTGCAGTGTTAAATTTCAGAGCAACTCTCATTCTTACTGGCTTGTCTCCAGAATAAGCATCCGCAGGAACCGAGAAGGTTTGTGTAACCGGAGTCGTTTGGTTTCCTGGAGTCTGCATTACAAGTTCACTTGGCTCAAATGTTCCGTTTCTGTTGAAATCGATCCAGGCAGTAACTGCCTCACTATACTTGGTTCCAGTCCAAGCTTTTGAAACAGAAAGAACGTTATTTGATGTTCCTTTGGCTAAATGTACAGTTCTAGTATTATCAGTAGTGTAATCAGTGTAATTTGAAGCTCCTGAGCTGCTGTTTACTCCTGTTGCACCTTCCGCGGTGATCGTTACATTAGAAATATACTCGTCATTAGAATTGGTTGAAGTTAATGTACAGTATGTCAGCACTAAAGTACTAAAGTTGGTTACCGGTGTATATGTTCCGGTAGTTCCGGTACAAACTGACGCTACCTGCACTTCATACGCAACTGCTTCTTCCAGTCCTGTGATGGTGTAAGTGTTAGTCGAAACAGGAACTTCGTTCCAGGTAGTATCAGACGCTTTCTTCCATCTAAGAATATAGGTCGCACTTGCGATCGGATCCCAAGAAACTGTCGCAGCAGCAGTGGTGATGTTGGATACCGTTAATCCTGCAGGTGCAGTACCGTCGCAAGGAACAATTGCAGAAACTATAACCGGCGCCACCGCATAGAAAACGTTACCTATCGCAGAAACCCTCATCTTAAGCTGAGTGTTGGTTGGGAACGATGCAAAGCTCAATTCTTCAGTACCGTCGTTTGGAGTTGATGCAGCGATTACGTTCCAAGTCACACCGTTGTCCTGGGTGTATTCGATCTTAACATTTGCCACATAAAATGGAGCAGCGTCAGTTCCCACTACATCCCAGGTAAATGGACCGGGAGCGTTGTTATACACTTTGGTTGAAGTAATCTTAAAAGGTCCGTTTGCATGAATAGTAACTTTCTGACCTGCAACCTGAGTTTGTTGCGCCTCCACATTGGAATTGTTATCACGTACAGTTACTCTGAAGTTCATTACTCTCGCCACATTAGAAACAGATTCCCATTCAGCTTTTAAACCTAAAATACCGTTCATTACCATTGACGTCTTAGGGAAATATCGTGTAGGCGAAGTAGTTCCCATAATAGATCTGAATTTCGGTCCCTGAGTATTGTTTGCGGTAACATCAGTTACTGCTGCAGTCGCCCCGTCATATTGTTCCCAGGTATAAGTAATCGGGTCATTTTCAGGATCGGTAGCAGTCGCAGTCAGTGCGAATGCAGTACCCTTAGGAATGGTCACATCCGGCATTGGCGTGATTACTGGTGGCTGATTGGTGATCGGTGTGTTGACATCGCAGTTTTGCGTCTGCACATAATTCTGCACCTGGAAAATACTCACTGCGTGAAAATAAGGGTCAGAATGTGGCTGTACGTCAGCACTGGTAATTCCTGCGTACCCCATAATAGTAGAACCTGATCCCGGCTCCATGTGTGCGATACTTCCCGAGTGGATTCCGTGAGCAAAGGTATGCCATGCTCCAAACTGGTGACCCATTTCATGGGCTACATAGTCGATATCGAAATTGTCTCCTACAGGATCACCGGATCCAGGCGAAGTGTATCCCTGTCCTTTATGCCAATACCACTGATAACCTGAATCATAAGTATCTGTATTGTTACACACACAACCGATACATCCCGCGGAACCTCCTCCACCGGAACGTCCGAACAAGTGTCCAATATCATAATTGGCATCTCCTACCCCGTAAGTAGTTCCCTTGAGTACATTCTTAAGTTCGGCAGTCCATGCTCCTTGAGCTCCTGGATTCGCCGGGGAATAAGGGTCGGTATTAGGATTGGTAAAAATAATCTGCGGAAAATCCTGCAGAACCATTCTGATGGCGAAGTCTTTCTCGAAAACACCGTTTACTCTGGTCATCGTAGCGTTCATCTGTGTAAGCGCTCCAGCAACTCCACCGAATAGCTGAGTATACTCACCTGTTACAGACAATGCCAAACGGTACTTTCTAAATTTCTGATCACTATTTTTGGAAAAATTGGTAACCTGGTTAGAAAAATCAGTAGTTTGCCCAAGTTTCTCAATCTGGCTCTTTGTCAACAGTTCCTGCCCGTGACAAGTGTACGCTCCATCAGGTTTTTTTGATTTCGGAAATACGCCATATACGGATTTGTTAGCATTAAGAGGTTCAATAAACTCCTGCTTTCCGTCGGTAAACATCATCGATTGGAAATCGGTAGGCGACACAGAAAATCTCACATATTTCGCAGGATCGTCAATTCCCACACCTGCGTAGGATCCAAGCTGGTAACGGTCTGCCAAAGATTTCACGACAACTGGCGCACTGTACACTGCGAATCTTTCGGTCTTTCCGTCCAAAGTCGGCAGATTAATTTCAACAGCTACAGCACCTTTCCCGCTTTCCTGCGCATTCGCAAGCTTCGCTCTCATCTGGTTGAGGTCTAAAGAATAGTAATTCTTTACATTCGCCTCAGGTCTTGTCCTCTCACCCTGCATCGTCGTAGGTGCCCATTGTGCAAAGGCAGCCGTACTCATGAGTCCGCAAAGCAAAGAAGTAAAAATTTTCTTCATAAGATTAATATTTGTTTTAAATGAATCTGCCAAAAATAGCTTATTTTCTCAAAGCGACAAAATAAAAGATTCAATATTTTTGGTGTTTTTAAAGAAAATAAATAGAGTAAGACCAAAATAAATAAATTATTGTCAAAATAATCATCACATCAATATCAACACCTTATTTAAAGCATGAATTTTAGAAAAAATACGGCAAATATTCCTTAAAAAAAATATTAAAAAAACAACCGTATTATTTGCAGCATAATATCAGAAGCGATACGCCAAATTCCAAGAAAAACCTAAGTTGAATTTGGCTGAGCTTTTCCCAAATCCAGGAACGATCATCGGTGAGATTTCCTCCTGTTTGGTAGAAAATATGAGGTACTTCGGCTGAATATTCACATCAATATAGAAAGGGCTTTCGAAAAGCTGAACCCGGCCTCCAACCGTTCCTTCAAGCCAATAAGAACTTTGCGTGGAAGCAGGAAATGCCACCGAAGTTTCGCTGCCGCCATAACCGCGGACAGGAACCGCCCTGTATTCCTGGCTGTAAAAAGAACCCGCAAGTTTGCCACCTGCGTAGAACCCGTTAAGATGATTTTCGCTGTCATAAGCCAACATGTAGAAAGATCCGAGCTTTAGGAAGCCGCCACTTACAGTAGCGTCGTATCCATTTTTTTTGTAGCTGTTCTTTTCAAAACCGGCATCTGCAACTGCGTGAAGGTTGCCTTTTAGTTGCGTTGATACAAATCCCTGGAAAAGTTTCCGTTCCGAGAAAACACCGATTCCCGCATTCAGCACATCGAAACCGACCATGAAGTTGGGTTCGTATTTCCATTTCACTTTCACCGAATCCTTTTCATTCTGAGCAAAAGCGAAAACGAAAAGTACACTAAAAAAGAAGGAAAAGATGCGTTTTGCTTTCATCAGTAATCTGGGCTTGGTTCTGCTCGGTTCCAGTAACCGGATTTGCTATCTCGACCGTGGAATTTACATTTTCGTACACTTTCTTAATTCCGCAAGCGGGGGAAACATATTCCGAAGCAGTCGTATAATTGATTTTGATTTTAGAGGTAATCGCAGCTTTCGACAATCCCACGTAGATTTCGGTAAAAGGATTTCCATCCACCCGAAGCGGGATGTAAACGGAGTCGGTTTTCGCCTTCCGCGCAATCAAAGGAATCTGCCCGTTTCCGTAATCGACATTGACATAAAGAGAATCAAGCGTTTTCAGTTTTCCGGTCGAAGCGGTTTTGAATTTCATTTTCATTCTGGGCGTCGCTTCGCCACCAATACAGATGTCGTCATCACTGGTACATGAAAAAAGCGAAACCAAAAACAAAGAAAGAAAAAATATTTTCAGGAAATTCATTGTTCAAAAATAATAAAAAGTTGAGAGCTACGCTGCAATTGCAGGAAAAGAGTGGTTCAATGGTTCAGTGGTTCAGTTCACCTTTGACAATCACCCATCGCTCATCACTCATCACTTATCACCTATCACCAATCACAAACACATCGACTCAAAAATTTCCTTTACCCCAAAACCCTAAAGGGAGGAAAATTTTTTCGCTCCAACTCACCTACTCACCTACACTCCAACTCTCCAACTCTCCAACTCTCCAACTCTCCAACTCACCTACACCTTCTTCACAAGCAGCGCAATATTCTCCACATGATGAGTTTGCGGAAACATATCGACCGGGAGGATTTTTACCAGTTGATACTGCTCTTTCATCAACGCCAAATCTCTCGCCTGCGTCGCAGAGTTGCAGCTCACATACACAATTTTTTCGGGGGAAAGCTTCAGGATTTGCTCGACCACTTTCTGGTGCATTCCGTCTCTCGGCGGATCGGTGATGAGCACATCCGCTTTCGGATGATTGGCAAGAAACTCGTCATTAAAAATATCTTTCATATCGCCGCAATAAAAGGTGCAGTTAGAAAGTCCGTTCAGTTCCGCGTGCTCTTTTGCAGCGTCGATCGCCTCCTGAACCGACTCAATCCCAGTCACCTGTTTCGCGTTTCTTGCAACGTACTGCGCAATTGTTCCAGTTCCAGTGTACAAATCATAAACAACCTCATCGCCTTTCAAATCAGCGAATTCTAAAGTTTTTCGGTAAAGTTCGAGTGCCTGATTATAATTGGTCTGGAAAAAGGATTTCGGCCCGATCTTGAATTTCAATCCATCCATTTCCTCCATCAGAAAACCATCGCCAAAGTAAGTGATCACGTCCTGATCATAGATCGAATCGTTTGGTTTTGAATTAATTACATAAACCAAAGTCTTGATTTGCGGAAATCTTTCCAATAGGAAATCAAAAAGAGCTTCGCGATTTTCCTGATCTTCTTTAAACAGTTGGAAAAGCACCATCCACTCTCCTTTCGAGTTTTGGCGCATCATCAAAGTTCTCAGGAAACCTTCCTGATTCTTTACATCAAAAAATTCCAGACCTTTTTCCACCGCATAATTTTTTACGGCAAGTCGAATGGAATTCGAGGGTTCCTCCTGGAGATAACATTCCTTTAAATCCAGAATCTTGCTCCACATTACGGGAATATGGAAACCGAGTGCATTTTTATTGTCGAAATCCTCTCCGGAATTTACCTCCTCCAAAGTCAGCCAACGCGCGTTGGAGAAAGAAAATTCCATTTTGTTGCGGTAGAAGTACTGTTCCTTGCTTCCCAAAATTGGCAGCGTCTCGAAATCTTCAATTCCGCCGATTCTTTTGATATGGTTAAAGACTTCGTCCTGTTTAAACTCAAGCTGTTTTTCATAAGAAAGGTTCTGCCATTTGCAGCCGCCGCAAACTCCGAAATGGATACATTTTGGCTCTGCGCGAAATGGCGACTTCTCGATAATTTCCACTGCATCTGCCTCAAAATATTTTGACTTGGATTTTTTCACTCGTGCATTCACCACATCGCCCGGAACGGCGCCAGAAACCAGTACGGTTTTGCCTTCTTCGGTTCTTCCGACAGCAACACCTTTTGCACCTGCGGAAATGAGTTTGATGTTTTCTAAAACAATATTTTTATGCTTCTTTCTCATTGAAAAATTTCGTGAAGCAAAAGTAAGGTTTTAAAATAAAAATCTTTGGGATCGTGAGGTTTTCTTTTTATATGAGCTTGAGGAAAAACTTATTAGCTTTCGCTTGAACGTAAAAAATTCGAAATGCTTCTGCAACGCAAAGATTTTCTATGAACACGTACAAATTTAGTTAAGCAAAGATTGCGGATAAATCGCTGATTAAGCAAGCACTTCATCAATTCGCTTTAGCGGACAAAAATCATCGTCTTCAAAAAAATTAACTTAGAAAGAATTGCATGGAAAAATTCTCGCAGTGCCAAACAAAGTAATATTTATACACCTACATCTCTACCAGACAAACAAAGGCGCTTTCTCTTATCGAAGATAGACAACGTCTAAAAGACCCCTATTGAATAGCTTAATCGCAAAGGTTCTAATTTCATCCTACTCTTTTATAAGAATGCAAAGTTTCTTCGCTAAAGCGAATTGATGAAGCTTGGAAAGAATCAAAAATAACAGAAAGTATCGAAAATGATATTATTTCTCAATGCTTGGCTAAATGAAATGCCTTTGCGCTCCAAATAAGCGGAATAATTAATCATAAATTTCCTTGCATCTTTGCGATGAATGACTCTCACAGAAAATAACCATCAAGAATTATTTCCAAGAATGCTGATCATTTTCCAGCCATTAACTTTTCCCGGTTCATTAGATAATACAATCCAGCGATACAGCCGGTTAACAGGAATCCGAGTGTCCAAAGATATTTGGAGGAGAAGTTGTTTTTGAAGACATCCACGATCAAAACCACCACGGTGATGAAAGTCGCAGCAAGTCCAAGAACAGGAAAAACAGAGCCAAACTCTTTAGGAACACCGAGTGACGTAAGGTCGATAGTGATTGTAAAAAGCGTAAAAATCAACCCGATAAGCGCAATTGGATAAAGTTTGTTTTTCTGAATAATTAAAGGAAACTCCATAATTTTAATTTTGGTAAATATAAAAATTCCCGCCGAAAAATCGACGGGAATTGAATATTGAACAGTTCAAACGCATTATAATTTTAACCACAAAAGGAACAAAATCTTTATATAGCAATTACAAAGGTGAAAAAACCTATTTAAGAGGACACAAAAGTTCAAAAAATTCTTCGATTTTTTCTTTTGTTATCTACTAAGAAAATATTTTGAAATTCTTTAAATATAGTATTTAGCAGTATTCTTTTGTGACTCTTTTGTGGTTTTTATGAATTAGTCTTTTTAGTGCGTTTGACCTGAATATTGAACGATTTTTTTATTTGCTCGGAGCAGGTGCTTTCTCCGGTTGGGGGACCTGGTTTTGCGGAGCCAGCAAGTCGTTCTGCAGATGCGCTTCAGGAACCGTTGGCGCTTTAAGACCTGTCAGTTTATCGAGCACGGTCACAATTTCAGGGTCGCCCAAGTTGTAGAAGAATCTGCTTGCAACTTTACCGTCTTTGTCTAAAACGATGAACGAAGGCATTTTGAAACCATAGACTCCAAAATCTTTCGCAACTTGGGAATTCATTCCACCTTCACCGTAAACATTTGCGGCAGGAATACCTTTCAGCATCGCATTGCTCGTTTTGATGAACTGATCTTTCGTATCGTCAAGGTTCACGAAAGTGAAATTCATTTTCGATTTGTAGAAATTCACCACTTCCTTCAGAACAGGAACTGTCGCTTCTGAAATATAAGGATTCCACGAAGCATAGAACATTACCAATGTTGGTTTTCCTTTACCATCAAAAATTTTATCGGTACTTCCGTCTGCTTTGATCACTTTCGGACTTGGTGCAGCTTCGCCAACTTTTGGTCCTGCAATCACGAAGAGAATTTTCTCCATGTCTTTTTTGATTCCTGAATCTTTTATTTTGTCCTGAATCAACTTATTGATTTTTGCTGAGCTTTCAGCCGGCATTCCGGGAGCAAGGTCACTGCTTGAAAGCACGAACGACAAAAGATAATCCTTGGTCAGCTGTGGGAGATCTTTTTTGGTGTCGAGGAAATTGGCGAAGAGTTCAGAAGTCAATTCTGTTCCGGTTTTCTTACTCGTTTCTGCAAATTTCTGGAATTCCGGGCTCAATTTGCCTAGAAGATAATTTCGGTAAACCGGTTGAGATTTCAGCATTCTGTCTTTATCGGTTTCGAGTTTTGCAACGACATCGGTGAAATTTTTGGAAACTTTGTAGGATGGATTTCCAGATGCTTGCGCATGATTCATTTCATACTGGTTCATCAATCCCAAAATACTCGCGTGAAGTTCATCTTTTTTGTAGGTAATCACTTCGCTGTCCGGTGAAGTTTTCTTGGCCGCAGTTTCGATCCCGCCTTCAAAATCTTTTTTGATTTTCTCCACCTCTTTCAAAAATGCAGGTTCGTCTTTCGCAACAAGTTCGCCCACATTGATTTTTTCTGCATAAGTTTCGATTGTTTTCTGAACTTCGTGCAAGAAATCATTGTTCTTTTTCGCGTCACCAGAGACTGTGTACTGCATTGGGAAATTTTCTGCCTTCCCTGAAATATTGAGTTTCTGACCGCCTTTCAGATAAATCATTGCCTGTCTTCCTCCGTAAGTAATGATGTACATCCCGTTCTTAGGCGCTTCAAAGCTGCCCGAAAAGCTGCCTTTGGAATCCACACCGATATTGGTTAATGGCAAAGTCGCAACTCCGGAAGCTTCGATAAACTCGATTCTCTCTAATGGTGATCCACCGGCGAAATTACCCATAACTTCAACTTTTTTTGAACACGCGATTGCAACCACTGCAAAAAGCATCAATAAAAAAAACTTCTTCATTTTCTGATAAATAAATTTGAGCAAAAATAAGCTATTCGGCGGTTTATTAAAAATTAATCGTAAGATTTGTGAATATTTAACAAAGACAAAAACCACCTCGGTCGAAGTGGTTTATGTTCTAATTTCTAATATTTCAATTTTTTATCCTCTGTCAACAGAAGAGGTGGTAAACTCGCGGTTAAGTCTTGCGATAACTTCGAGGGTAATTCCTTTCGGACATTCCACTTCGCAGGCGCCGGTGTTGGAACAGTTTCCGAAACCTTCTTCGTCCATCGCTTTTACCATATTCAGAACTCTTCTCTTTCGCTCCACCTGTCCTTGTGGAAGCAGTGCGTATTGGGAAACTTTCGCTCCCACGAAAAGCATCGCGGAACCGTTTTTACAGGTCGCTACACAAGCTCCACAACCGATACATGCAGCGGCATCCATTGCTTTATCGGCATCTTCTTTTGGAACGAGGATCGAGTTGGCGTCAGTAGTATTTCCCGAAGTGTTTACGGAGATGAATCCACCTGCTGCCATAATTCTGTCGAATGCAGAGCGATCCACAACCAAGTCTTTGATTACTGGGAAAGCGGCACTTCTCCAAGGTTCGATGGTAATGGTTTCACCGTCTTTAAACATTCTCATGTGAAGTTGACAGGTGGTGATTCCTGTGTCCGGTCCGTGTGGTCTTCCGTTGATGTAGAGGGAGCACATACCGCAAATTCCTTCTCGGCAGTCGTGATCGAATGCGATCGGTTCCTTTCCTTCGTTAATAAGGTTTTCGTTCAAAACATCAAGCATTTCCAGGAACGATGAGTCGGTGGAAACATCGGAAATTTTGTAGGTTTCGAACTGTCCTTTTGATTTATTGTTTTTCTGTCTCCAAATTTTCAGAGTCAGATTAAGTCCTTTTTTTGCACTCATTTTCTTAACTTTTTTTTTGGAGATTATTTATAACTTCTTGTTTTCACTTCAATATTTTCATAGATCAGGTCTTCTTTGTGCATCACCTCCTGATTAATGTCGTCACCTTTGTATTCCCAAGCTGCAACGTACTTGAAGTTGGCGTCGTCTCTTTTCGCCTCTCCTTCCGGAGTTGAGTGGTCCCAACGGAAATGTCCACCGCAGGATTCTCTTCTTTCCAAAGCGTCTTTCGCCATCAGCTGTCCCAGTTCCAGGAAGTCTGCAACTCTGAACGCTTTTTCCAGTTCGGGATTCATTTCGTCATTCGATCCGGGAACTCTTACATCTCTCCAGAATTCCTCACGTACTTCGGCAATTTCTTTGATCGCCTCCTGCAAACCTTCAGGAGTTCTTCCCATTCCTACCTTGTTCCACATAATGTGTCCCAGTTTTTTGTGGAAATAATCTACCGAGTGTTTTCCATTATTATTAAGGAAGAAATCGATTTTGTCTTGAATACCCTTCGCTGCCTCGTCAAATTCAGGAGTATTGGTTGGAATTGCTCCTGTTCTGATGTCTGCAGAAAGATAATCGGCAATCGTGTAAGGAAGCACGAAATAACCATCGGCTAATCCCTGCATCAATGCGGAAGCTCCCAATCTGTTCGCTCCGTGGTCGGAGAAATTCGCTTCACCGATTACGAAACAACCAGGAATCGTGGACTGCAGATTGTAATCAACCCAGATTCCGCCCATCGTGTAGTGAACTGCCGGATAAATCTTCATCGGAGTTACATACGGATTGTCGTCGGTAATTTTTTCATACATCACGAAAAGGTTTCCGTATTTTTCTTCTACCCAAGCTTTTCCTAAATCATAAATCTGTTTTTCTGTTGGGTTGTGGATATTTTTCTCGAGTGCCGCTTCTTTACCTTTCTTCATAATTTCTGTAGAGAAATCAAGATAAACTCCTTCTTTGGTATCATTGTTCTCGATTCCGAAACCGGCGTCACATCTTTCTTTTGCCGCTCTGGAAGCAACGTCGCGCGGAACGAGGTTTCCGAAAGCAGGATATCTTCTTTCAAGGTAATAGTCGCGGTCTTCTTCTTTGATATTTTCAGGGCGAAGTTTGCCTTCCCTAATTGCAACCGCGTCTTCAATTTTCTTTGGAACCCAGATTCTTCCTGAGTTTCTGAGCGATTCCGACATCAAAGTCAATTTACTCTGCTGCGTTCCGTGTACAGGAATACAGGTTGGGTGAATCTGCACATAGCAAGGATTTGCGAAGTACGCTCCTTTTTTATGGATTTTCCATGCCGCAGAAACATTGGATCCCATCGCGTTGGTTGAAAGGAAGTAAACATTTCCATAACCTCCGGAAGCGATTACGACAGCGTGCGCCGAATGTTTTTCGATCTCACCGGTTACGAGGTTTCTTGCGATAATTCCTCTTGCTTTTCCGTCAACGATAACCAAGTCGAGCATCTCGTGACGGTTGTACATTTTGATTCTACCTTTCCCGATTTGTCGGCTCATTGCAGAATATGCTCCTAAAAGTAACTGTTGTCCGGTTTGTCCTTTTGCATAGAACGTTCTTTTTACCTGAACTCCACCGAACGAACGGTTATCTAATTGTCCGCCGTAATCTCTACCAAACGGAACTCCCTGTGAAACACACTGGTCGATAATATTTGCAGAAACTTCCGCCAAACGGTAAACGTTGGCTTCTCTTGCGCGGTAATCTCCACCTTTGATGGTGTCGTAGAATAATCGGTACACCGAGTCGCCGTCTCCTTGATAATTTTTTGCCGCATTGATCCCACCTTGCGCCGCAATAGAGTGCGCTCTTCTTGGTGAGTCCTGGTAGCAGAATGCTTTCACATTATAACCCTGCTCCGCTAAAGTTGCAGCAGCAGAACCTCCCGCTAAACCTGTACCCACAACGATCACGTCAATTTTGTCGCGGTTGTTGGGTGCAACGAGGTTCATATGGTCTTTATGATTTTTCCATTTGTCGGCTAAAGGTCCGGCTGGAATTCTTGAATCTAATTTGCTCATTTCTTGAAATTTTGAATTTTAGATTTTAAATGAATTAAAACTTAAAATTATGATTGAGTTAGAAAGTGGTACAGTGCAATAAAAATAAAACCTGCAGGAATTAGGATCGAATACCATTTTCCTAAAGTCTTGATCATCGGCGTATATTTCGGATGTCTCGCCCCGATTGACTGGAACGACGATTGGAAACCGTGTGCCAAGTGTAATCCTAATAGAATAAAGGAAATCACATAAAGTACAACACGCCAAAGTTCACTGAATTTATGGTGAAGCTCGCCCCAGAATCTCGTCATATCATTTGGATCGCCATTTCCGGGAACATACTTGTAATTCATCTCGTGCAGCCAGAAGTCATACATATGCAGACCAAGAAACGCAAGAATTACCGCGCCCGAAATAATCATATTTCTCGACATCCAGGTTGAGTTGGCCGCAGAACCATTCACCGCATATTTTACCGGCCTTGCTTTGTTGTTCTTTATTTCGAGCACAAACCCCATGATGAAGTGAAACATCACCGCAAAAACAAGGATCGGCTGCATCAGAAACTGAACCGCGGGATTATATCCCATGAAATAGGACGCACCGTTGAACGCGTTTTCGCTGAAAACGGAAAGCATATTAACCGAAAGGTGCATCACAAGAAAAATCAGCAAAAACATTGCAGACAATGCCATTGCATACTTTCTACCAATAGTAGAACCTGTAAATCCTGCCATAATTTATTTTTAAATTGAATTCCCACAAAGTTAAAAAAATGTTAAGGTATATCCCAGTGAGAAAAATCAGAATTGATTAGTTTGTAATGCTTCTAAATAAGATATCCACGATAGATGCTTAGTTTTTCTGCTTTAGATAATAGCGTTTCCCATTGATATCAATGTGTTCTACGTTGGCGGGAATTTTCTTCACTTCAAAATTAGTGGTCCGCCTCGAAGTGAGGTACGGCTCCATCACATAAGTCGAAAGTTTTTCCAAATCCAAACCTTCAGGAACAAGAAACTGAACTCGGTCTTTATTCTTAATGGAAATTATCCTTTCCTTAAAATATTGATGACCCAAAACCTCATCCAATCGTGCAGCGCGGTAATTCAACATTATTCTCAACGCAATAAAAAGCAAAAGAAAATAAACCAACCGTGAAACATTTTTGATATTAAAATTCAAAATGGCAAACCTTAAGAAATACACCACGATGAAACCCACACCAACTTCCAGCAATGTCATTGGAATCATTTTATGGAAGGCGAAATCGGTGTCGGCAAAGAAATGAATCGTCTTCAAAGTCCAATTAACCACAAAATCATAGATCAGATTCAGCCAGTCGCAACCTACAGAAAAAGCGATCAAAACCGTCATTAATAAAGCAAAAATAATCAGGATTTCCGCAATCGGAATAATGACGAGATTCGCAGGAATCGAAATAAAGCTCCACTGATGAAAGTAAAAAATCACCAACGGAAGTGTCGCAATCTGCGCCGCAAAACTGATCGAAACCACATTGACCATAAAATCCTGGAATCGGTTTCTTGGTTTTGGCAAATATTTCAGGATCGGTTGGTTCAGCCAGAAAATCCCAAACACCGCCGCAAAACTCAGCTGAAATCCCACATCGTATAGTTGGTTCGTGTCATAGATGAGAATTGCGAAAGCAGCAATTGCCATCGCGTGCAGCAAATCGGTCTTTCTTTGCAGCAACACATATATATAATAGCACGAAATCATAATGCAGCTGCGAACGACCGAACTACCATAATCGATAAAAATCGCAAAAGCCCAAATCAGCACCAACGAAATCACGATTTTGAAATTCCTGAATTTCGGCGGAAAAATCGGGTTCAATACCAACAGAATCAGCCAGAAAATAATCGCCATATGAGATCCAGAAATCGCCAGAATATGCATCAGTCCAGACTTTGAGAAATCCTGAACCGTTTCCTTATCCATTTCGGTACGGTCGGCGAGAATGATTCCCTTTGTGAATTCGCGGGTTCGCTTGCTGAGATTGGTTCGGTCGATTTTGGCTAAAGTTTCCAAACGCTTTTGTCGGATTTTTTCGGCAAAAGTGAGGTCGTTTCTTTTTCCTTTCTGATAAGAATTGGGAAGGTAGCTTTGAAAATAAATACCGCGTCGCGACAGATATTTCCCGTAGTCAAACTGAAAATCGCTGTACGGTTTCTGAATCCTGTTCAAATAAGCTTGCGCTTTGTAATAATGGTTGAAGTCGAGTTCCTGCTCCTCTTTCGGCATCGAAAGCACGCTATGAAACGGCTCCTTATTCTTCCACGCGCTGATTTCGTAGCGGCGGTTTTTCTCGTTGGAGTTCAGTTTCCCGTTGATTTTAAAATAGATGAATTCCTTTCCCTGAAGTTGGGGCAGATCTGGTTTTTTCATCTTTAAAGAATGGGCGAAAATTCCCACCGAAAAGAAAAACAGGATCAACGAGATATTTCGAAATTTATGGAAGTAAAAATTCCTGACCAGAAAAACAAACAACGATAAAAAGCTGAAAATCAGAAAAATATAAATCCAATAATCAGCCAAATGAAAAAAATCCTGCAGAAAAATCCCAAGGACAAATGCGGCGCAAAGAATAAGATGCGGCTGTTTTTTCACGTTATGTTTTTGGTAAATTTATCAAATCTCTTTGATAAAAACCAACCGTGAAATCACCCTTTAACAATAATCGCAGCCGCTTTGTCGCTCGCTCCTTTCCCGCCTAACTTTTCGCGGAGTTGGCTGTAGTTATCTAAGATTTGTAATCGTTTATCGCCCTCCAAAATCATTCCTAATTCTTCAACTAAATTTTTCGTGTTGAGTTCGTTTTGAATGAGCTCGGTCACAATTTCGCGATCCATAATCAGATTGACGAGAGAAATATACTTGATATTTTTGATGAGCCGCTTCCCGATTTCATAAGAAATTCTGCTTCCGCGGTAGCAAACGACTTCGGGAACATTCAGCAATGCAGTTTCCAAAGTGGCGGTTCCTGAAGTAACGAGTGCCGCTTTTGAACATCGCAGTAAATCGTAAGTTTTGTTGGAGACGAAATGCACATTCTCGTCCACATATTGTTCGTAGAAACTTTTTGGCAAACTCGGCGCACCAGCGATCACGAACTGATAATCTTCAAACTTCGGACGAACCGAAAGCATAATTTCGAGCATTTTCGAAACTTCCTGTTCACGGGAACCCGGTAAAAGTGCGATGATTTCTTTTTCGTTTAATCCATTTTCTTGCTTGAATTTCTCTACATTCATTTCAGGCAGATCCGAAATCGCATCGAGTAGCGGATGTCCCACAAAATGTGCATCAACACCGTGTTTGCTATAGAAATCTTTCTCAAATGGAAGAATCACGAGCATTTCGTCCACAAACTTTTTAATGATTTCCACGCGTCCTTCTTTCCACGCCCAAAGTTGCGGGGAAATATAGTAAACCACTTTAATTCCCAGTTTTTTTGCGAACTCCGCAATGCGTAGATTAAAGCCAGGATAATCCACGAGAATCAAAACATCGGGTTGAAAATTTCTGATATCTTCTTTGCAAAGTCTGATATTTCCAAGAATGGTTTTCAGGTTTTTCGCCACTTCCAAAAAACCCATGAAAGCAAGCTCCCTATAGTGTTTCACGGGTTGAATACCAGTAACTCTCGTCATCAGATCTCCACCCCAAAAACGGAACTCCGCACTGGAATCTTTCTTGAGAATCGATTTCATTAAATTTGAGGCATGAAGGTCGCCTGAAGCTTCACCTGCGATGATGTAGTATTTCAAATTCTTTCTGTTTATGGTTTAATAATTCGCAAGCCGTTCAAAATAAGAAAGCACATTTCCGTAGCTCATTTTTTTCTGAAATTCTGGTGAAAAAATCTGCGCAACTTTCCTATTTATTTTTTCATACGATTGCGGAGTTCCGTATTCATCGAAGAAATATGGATATCTTGTCTGATCGGGATGTGTTCTGTCATCAAAAAAATCGGCACCGAAACAGATGCTGTTTTCAGCTCCCATTTTTAGGGCATAATCAATGTGAGCGTAGATTTGCTCGGCATCTTCAGGATTGATGAAATATTTCACAAAGTTAATCCCGATCAAACCGCACCGATTTACAATTTCAGAAACCAATTCATCGGGAAGATTTCTGTTGTGTCTAAAAACGGCTCTCATATTCGAATGGCTCGCTATCACAGGAATCCGGTAATTTCTTTGGTCGATGTAATTTAAAATATCGAAAGCAAGTTGGTCGCTTGTATGCGCTAAATCGACGGCGATTTTTTTTCCATCTATATAGTCGAGGAGCAGTTTCCCGTCTTCCTTCAATCCGATATCTGTGAAATTTCCGCCACCGAAACGGTTTTCTGTGTGGTGCGTCAAACCAATATACATCAGCTTTACTTCGGAATTCAGCGTGTCGAAATTTTCAAACATCGTTTCAATCGGCATCTCTTCCTCACAAAACCCGGAAGCGTTTTCCACCGTCGCAATGATTGAAAGTCCATCATTTTTAATATCAAAATTTTCAGGAAAAAACTCACGGATTCCCTCTGTTTGAAGGAGATTTTTGTAGCATCGAAGCTGTTTTTTTACGTATTCCACACTGCCTTTTTCAGTGGAAGAATACATTGCCATCACCTGCATTTTCACGTTTCCCTCAAGAATATTTTTCAGTGAGCACCGAACCTCATCTTGTACAGAAGTGTTGGGCAATGCGAGATATGCCATTAAATCACAGTGCAGATCGATATTTGCATTCATAGTAAACCGCGGTTCGAATTAGGTGTTCGTAAAAATATAGTTCAAATATAATAATATCGGAAATTTTCTTTACCCCGACCCTAAAATGAGGAAAATTTCCCTCAAGATTAACCAGAATTTGACCAGCTCTAAAAGAATTGGCGTAATTTTGCTTCAAAGATAAAATAAAATGGCGGAAGATTTTGAAATTAAAAATAAGGTAGCAGAGAGCGGTTTGGTGAATTTTGACCTTTCACAGCTCGTTCCAAAAGGCGAAAGAAAAGGTATTGACCTCAAAGATTTTCTGTTTCAGGGTTTGATTTTAAAGGAGAAGGATTTCCGTGAGAAAGTTGCCGCGATCAATGCTGAACATTATTCGGGGAGTTACGTTTACATCTATAATTCCGCTGATGCGATCGTTCCGCTTTGGGCGTATTTTCTCTTAACGGCAAAAATCACGGGCTCAGCAAAAAAAATCGTTTATGGAAACCGCGAGGATCTGGAAGTTCTCCTGATGCACAACGCGCTTCAAACCTACGATTTCACCGAACTTACCGACAAACGCGTCTTGGTAAAAGGTTGCTCCGATGAATCCATTCCCGAAAACGCTTACATTGAACTGGTTGAACAGCTGAAACCCTTGGTAAAATCGCTGATGTTTGGAGAAGCGTGCTCGAATGTCCCGATTTTTAAAAATTAACGATGAAAAAAGAAGGGGAATTTTTTGGCGCTGCATTGTTTTTTATTTTTCTTCTTATCTATTATTTGGGGAGTTTCTCCAAAGTGCCCTTCGGCGACGGTATTGGATTTGTAACCGATATTGAAAAGCAGGAATTTGTTTTTTCTACCAACACCTACGCTCATTTTCTTTTTACAAACATTGGGGTATTTTTCCAAAAACTCTTTCCTTTTATAGAAAGTGCAGAAATTGCAAAATTTGTCACAATAACCTCTGCTGCTGGGACCGTGGCGGTATTTTACTGGATTGTTTCTTTTTTAGGAAACTCTTTTTCAGGGTTTTTCGGCGCTGTTATTTTTGGTTTTAGTTTTTCTTTTTGGAAAAACGCTGAAATTGTGGAAATTTATACCCTGAATATTTTTTGCATCGCGCTTTTTATCTTTTTCATTATAAAATATTTAATGGAACGCAGAGAAAAATGGCTGCTGATTGGCTCTGTGATTTTGGGAATAAGCATGTTCAGCCACATTCAGAATATTTTGCTGATTCCTGCATTTCTTTTGGTATTAACCCGTTTTTCAGACTTTAAAACCTCGGTAAAGTGCGTTGCAGTCTTTACGTTTTTTTTGTTTTTACTGTTCCTGATTCCCATTCTTAACAATGAGCCGGTTTCCGGTGTCATTTCTTCCGGAACAGCACTCAGCCAGATCAATTATTCGGGGTTTTTGAAAAGCTTTGTAAGTTCATTTGCGTATCTGTTTTATAACTTCTGGTACTTCACAGTTTTGGCATTTTTTGGTATGGTTTTTCTGTACCGCTCAAATTTCAAAATTTTTATTTTTTTGATTGCAATCGCAGTTCCTGTATATTGTTTTTCTGTATTTTTCAATGTTTCGGACAATTATGTATTTTTTATCCCTTTCAATTTTACTTTTGCCGTATTCATTGCATTTGGCATTTTTGCATTACAAAGAAAAAAATGGATAAGAATGCTGGCTTACACTGCATTTTTGATTCCCGCACTTTATTATGTTACTTTTAAAATCGCGTCGCAAAACGAAAAAGCCCGGGAATTTTCAGAAAAGAAAGAATACAAGGGCGGGCTTCGTTATTATTTACTGCCATGGATGAAAAACAATGTCGGCATTTTGGAATTTACAATTGAAAACCGACAAGCACCAGAAGCAATGTACTGGATGACCCGCAGTGCAAAGGAATTTATTCTCCTGAAAAAAGCAAAAGGATATAATGACAAGCAAATAAAAAAACTTTAATAATAATTTATAAGTCTTAGAAAAATTTACGGCTTATTTTTTGATAAATTTGATGTTCATTTTTTAATCATTATAAAAAAATAAACAAACTATGAGTTTAATTGATTTAATCACAGGTAATGCCGGAAATCAGGTAGCTGCAGACGCTGAAAACAAATTCGGAATCAGCAGAAATCAGGTGATCGCACTTTTGGCGGTTGCCGCTCCATTGGTAATTTCCTACCTCAGAAAAAAATCCCAGGAAAATCCTGCTGAAGCAGATGCACTGAATAACGCACTCGACAGAGATCACGACGGAAGTATCCTGAATGATCCATCGCAAGCCGCAGCGAGACAAGCTGAAGGTGGATCGATTCTTGACCACATTTTTGGGGGCCAGAAAGCGAGCGTGGAAAACCAACTTTCGCAAAACACTGGAATCTCGATGGACAAAATAGGTCCGATTTTAGGAATGCTTGCTCCACTGATCATGGGCTATATCGGCAAAGAAAAACAAGCAAACGGAGTAACTTCAGGAGGTTTGGGAGATTTGTTAGGCGGAATTTTGGGCGGCGCTCAGAATCAGGCACAAGCTGAACCGTCGAATCCTTTGAACGACATTTTAGGACAGGTTCTTGGCAGTGGTCAACAACAGTCATCAGGAAATCCTTTGAACGATATTCTCGGACAGGTTCTTGGAGGCGGCCAACAACAGCAGCAACAACAAGGAGGCGGACTTTTAGGCGGAATCCTTGGAAATATTTTGGGAGGAAGATAAATCCAGAACTAATCCTTCAAGGTTTTTGAAACCTTGAAGGATTATATAAAAAACCGAAGATTATTCTTCGGTTTTTTTCTTTCTCGTTGTTTTTGGTTTTTCCTCGGCAGGTGCTGTTTCCTCTGGCTTCTCAGCTTTCGGTTTGGCTGCTTTTGGTTTTGGTTCAGCTTTTTCGGCTTTTGGCTTTACAGGTTTTTCGGCTGCAGCGGCGACAGGTTTTGCTGATTTTCTTGGCCGTGTTTTACCGTAGCTTCCCGCTTTGCGCTTTCCGCGAGCGGTTTTCTGATCTCCTTTTCCCATAATAAATCGTTTATTTTGTTATTGATTTACACAAAGTTAAAAATATTTTGCAAAACAAAGCGCTTTCATCAAATAAGTAAAAACGAACTTTTTGCTACCGCCCGAAAATCTTATCTTTGCACTCGGATTTTTGAAATGAAGAACAATCCAGTTCTCAAACGATTTCAAACATTTTCAAACGACATCAAACAAAAAATTATGTTTCGCACGCACACCAACGGAGAATTATCGCTAAAAAATCTTAATGAAGAAGTTACCCTTTCAGGTTGGGTTCAGACCATCCGCGACAAAGGTTTTATGGTATGGATCGATTTGCGCGACCGTTACGGGATTACGCAGCTGGTGTTTGATGAAGACCGCTCGTCACAAGAATTGATGGAAAGCGTAAAAAAACTCGGACGTGAATTTGTAATTCAGGTGACAGGAAAAGTCATTGAAAGAGCATCAAAAAATCCAAAAATCCCAACCGGTGAAATCGAAATTTTGGTGGAGAAACTGAATCTTCTGAACGCTTCCGAACTTCCGCCTTTTACCATTGAAGATGAAACCGACGGTGGTGAAGAGCTGCGAATGAAATACCGCTATCTCGACATCCGAAGAAATCCGGTAAAAGACAAGCTGATCTTCCGCCACAAAATGGCGCAGAAAGTGAGAAATTATCTTTCAGATAAAGGTTTTATCGAAGTTGAGACGCCGGTTCTCATCAAATCTACTCCGGAAGGAGCGAGAGATTTCGTGGTTCCGAGCAGAATGAATCCGGGACAGTTTTACGCACTGCCGCAATCACCGCAAACTTTCAAACAGTTATTAATGGTCGGTGGAATGGACCGCTATTTCCAGATTGTAAAGTGTTTCCGTGATGAAGATCTGCGTGCAGACCGACAACCGGAATTCACCCAAATCGACTGCGAAATGGCGTTTGTAGAACAGGAAGATGTACTCGAAATATTTGAGGGAATGACCGCATCACTCATCAAAGAAATTTCAGGGAAAGAAGTTGGAAGATTCCCGAGAATGACGTTCGACGAGGCGATGAGAAAATACGGAAACGACAAACCCGACATCCGTTTCGGAATGGAATTTATCCCCCTGTCTCCCGAAGGGAAAAAAATGGAAAGCGGATTTCCGGTTTTTGATGACGCAGAACTCGTCGTCGGAATTAATGTTGAAAATTGTGCAGACTGGACCAGGAAACAAATCGATGGCTATATTGATTTTGTAAAAAGACCACAAATTGGCGCAACCGGAATGGTGTGGATAAAATACCAACAGGATGGAACCCTCACTTCCTCTGTGAATAAATTTTTCAATGAAGATGCTTTAAAGAAAATTGCAGAAAAATTCGGTGCAAAACCAGGCGACCTGATGTTTGTAATGAGCGGCGACACCTACAAAGTGAGAACCCAGCTTTCGGCATTGAGAATGGAACTCGGCAACCAGCTCGGATTGAGAAAAGGTGACGAGTTTGCTCCGCTTTGGGTCGTTGATTTCCCGCTTTTGGAATGGGACGAAGAAACCGGTCGTTACCACGCAATGCACCATCCTTTCACTTCTCCAAAACCTGAAGATATTCACCTCCTGGAAACCGAACCTGGAAAAGCGAGAGCCAACGCTTACGATATGGTGCTGAACGGAAACGAAATCGGTGGCGGTTCTGTAAGAATTTTCGACAAAACTTTACAGAGCAAAATGTTCGACTTGCTCGGTTTAACCAAAGAAGAAGCGGAATCACAGTTTGGATTTCTGATGAACGCTTTCAAATACGGAGCTCCGCCGCACGCAGGTTTGGCTTTCGGTTTTGACCGTTTGGTTGCGATTCTCGACGGCAACGAGGTGATCAGAGATTACATTGCTTTCCCAAAAAACAATTCCGGAAGAGACGTGATGATCGATGCGCCGAGTGCGATCGCGAAAGAGCAGTTGGATGAACTTTCTTTGAAAGTGGAAACGAGGGAGTAAACTGTTGCAATTGATGCAGTTGTTGCAATGGTTACAATGGTTTTTAAGTTGTAGCATAAAATTCACTCGAAGAAATTCACTCGAAGAAATTCACTCGAAGAAATTCACTCGAAGAAATTCACTCGAAGAAATTCACTCGAAGAAATTCACTCGAAGAAATTCACTCGAAAAATTCATTCCGAAGTAAATTATTTCGCTCTTAATCTCTCCTTAATCGCTTCAATATTTTTCTTTGCTGAATCTTCAAGGATTAAAGAAGCACTCATGTGGATTCTTTCGGGCATCAGCTGTTCGAAATGCTCCGTTCCTTCCCACGAAACTTTTTTGATTAAAGCCAACGCATCCGAACTTCTTGAAGCCAATTTTTGAAGAAAATCAAAGATTTTTTCGTCCATTTCCTCGATCGTATGCGAAACCGAATGAAACACATCATGCTTTACGAACCAATCCGCAGTTCTGAAATCGGCGTCGATCGACATGGCTTCATGCGCGGACTTTCCGATTTTCCTTTCGACATAAGGTCCGATGACGAATGGTCCGATTCCCAGATTCAGTTCGGTTAAAGCCATCGACGCATCTTCAACCGCAAAACAGTAATCCGCAGCACAGGCAATTCCGACGCCACCACCAGTCGTTTTTCCCTGAACACGGACAATCACAAGTTTGCCGCAACTTCTCATGGCATTCAACACTTTTGCAAAACCCCCAAAGAATCTTTTGGAAGTTTCCAAATCCTGAATTTCTAAAAGTTCGTCGAAACTTGCTCCGGCGCAAAATGCTTTGTCACCAACAGATTTCAGCAAAATAGCTTTTACCTCATCTTTTGAACCTTCATCCAGTATAGTTTGTGCAAGCTGTTCTAAAATATTTCCCGGCAATGAATTGCTTTTCGGGGTTCCGAAAGTAATTTCGGCAATTTGATTTTTGATTTCTGATTTTACGAATGGTTCCATAAATTTATCCTCACCCCAACCCTCTCCAAAGGAGAGGGAGTTTTTAGGGCATTTTATTTTAAATCTTTTCTAATTTCCTAATCTCTTAATCTCCTAATTTCTTAATTGTTAAATGCTATGAGATATTTATCTATATACAAATCCTTCTCCTTCGATTTATATTGTTGAATATATCGCGGATGTTCCAACACAGTCATTTTTTCAAACAGCTTTTCCCGCTCGTTGATTTTTTTGAGAAAAGTAGCGTTTTTTACACCCAAAACAAAAACTTCGGAAGTATCCAATCCTAAACTGATATGTTTTTTGAGCGATTCTATCATAAAATCTTCGACACAGTTGAACAATTCCTTGTCGTCGTAATAATTCGCATTTAGGTAAACTCCGCTTTTTCCTTTTCTTGTGATTGCCAACGGAAACGGCGAATTGATGTAAAATTCAGAATAAAATTTTTCTGCTCCGCCAAATGCTTCTATCATATCATATAGAAAAACCGACGAAACTTCGTGAGTTCGCGCAGATTTCATTTTAATTCCACAATATTTTTCCAAATTTTTGGTATCGGTGAACGGAACGCCTGTAACTCCTGCTCCATGACGACTCGGATTGATACCGATCAAAAACTTTCGCGTTCGGTTGTCGCTGTAGAATTTGTCGTAAAACTGCTTCATTACAACCATTGTTTCAGGATTATCCAAAAACGGATTCATCACCTGAAAATCCTGGGGGAGTTTCCCGCTGTATTTCAGGTTTTTGTTGAAGGAGATGACTTTTTGGGCGAAGGTTTTATTCATCTATTATTTAGATAGCGTTCCTAAGGAACGCATTTACAAACTTTAAACTTTATTTTTACACAGATTGCTTTCCTATGGAATGCTCCGTTTATCGTTAATTTTTTCCTACGCAGATTGCATTCCTACGGGAATGCCTTCAATCGATCTTCAAATATTTCTAAACAGATTACATTCCTACGGAATGACCTTTTCTTCTATATTTTTATTCTAAATTTACCACTAATTAGTATCATTTTCTTTTAATTTTAGTGCGTTGGTGGATTCCGTAGGAATCTTATCTGTGTAGGAATAACATTGGATTGCGATTTAGGGCACTCCGTAGGAGTGCTATCTTTTTCAAAAATAGTTAAAAGTCAATCATAAAATTCAAATAAATATTCATCCTTAAATTCAATTTCAAACGCCTTCAACAATGCTGAATATTCTTCTTTAAAACTTTTCTTCTTGTGATGTTCTTCCTGATTTAAAACATAATTCACCACTTTATCTTTTTGACTTTTAGAATATGAAAATGCTCCATAACCTTCCTGCCAGTTAAATTTTCCTAAACAAAGTCTGTTATCATTAATGAAGTTTGAAGATTCTATTTTTGTAGTTTTCACTAATTCCGGAATGGTAATCTGCAAATTTTTATAACTGAAAAAGATATGCAAATGGTCTGGATTTGCATAGATTGCTAAAACTTTCTGTTTTTTATTGTTGAAAATTCCACATATATATTTTTCGATTTCGTCACGAACGTTGGAAGATATTTTAATATCCCTTCCTTTTGTAGCGAAGATGATGTGCAAATAAATTTGTGTGTATGTGTTTGGCATCTATTTAAATTTTCTAAAAAATTATTAAAGATAGCGTTCCTACGGAACGCCCTTATCCTGCGCTAATTATATTTCTACACAGATAACATTCCTACGGAATGTTCCAAACGCCTTCTCTTTATACAGTAAATTGATAAATTGCTACATTAGTAAATTGTTAGATTAAATTAAACTGTTCGAAATGATATGTAAAATGCTTCCTGTGAAACAACTCCCACATTTCTTTATTTATGGTATGGAATAACGGATGTGCGTGTTCTGCTTTCGGATTTTCTCTGTAATAAATCAAAAATTCCGTAAGCGTTTCCATAAATTTTTGTTTGGCTTCATCCAGATTTTTATATCTCAGCGGTGCATTTTCATTTTCCGGTAATTCTTCATATTTCAAACCTCTCGAAATAGGTTTATTTTTATACAGCCAATCGTGAAGTTTTTCAAGTTGTTCTTCGGATTGCTCACGAAATGGAGCTTCAGTTTTCCCAATAGCAAAATGCATAAAATCTTCAAGATGTTCCAGCATATTTTGCGGCGTCATAATTCCAAATTCAGGTTTTGTATTAGCGGTTAAACCGTTCAGCATTTTCTGAATTTTCGTTTTGTTGAGTTCGATAAATGGCGATTTTTTCGCTACCAAAGTTAAAATCGTTGCCACGCAAACCACTTCTTCACGCTGATTCACAACCTCGACCAACCATTTTACCACGCCCGAAGGAATATTTCTGCCCTTCACGCCACGGTTGATTTTTTCTTTCGCCGTCAAATAAACCGTAATCGTGTCGCCGGCATAAACGGGTTTGAAGAAACTTGCATTTTCGAGACCGTAATTTGCGATAACCGGGCCTTTTTTTCCAGAAACAAATAATCCCGCCGCCGCTGAAAGAATAAAATATCCGTGAGCAACAGGCTTGTCGAAAATGGTTCCGTTCAGGGAAGTTGCATCGGTGTGTGCATAGAAATGGTCCCAGGAAACATTGGAGAAATTCACGATATCTGCTTCTGTGACGGTTCTTCCAGCCGTTTCGAGCGAATCGCCGACTTCCACTTCTTCAAAATATTTGTGGAACGGATGTTTATCGCTGTATTTTTTCTCTGCACCTTGAGTGTAGATTTTGGTAATCGCCGTCAAAACATCGGGCGAACCTTGGATTGCCGTTTTCTGTAAAAAGAAATGAAGCCCGTTCAAACCGCCCATTTCTTCGCCACCTCCCGCTCTTCCGGGACCGCCGTGCATTAAAGTTGGCAACGGTGAACCGTGACCGGTAGATTCTTTTGCGTTATCGCGGTTCAAAACGAAAATTCTTCCGTGTGTGGAAGCCATTTTCCAGGAAGTTTCGGCTACAAATTTTTCGTCGTGGGAAATAATAGAACCCACCAAACTACCTTTTCCTCTTTTTGCCAATGCAGCAGCTTCTTCTGCATATTTATACGGCATCAAGGTAGAAACCGGCCCGAACGCTTCCACTTCGTGAGAAATATTTTTTTCAAACGGTTTATCGTTCAAAAAGACTTTTGGCGAAATGAATGCTCCACTTTCAAAATCAGCATCTACCAATTCGTGCTGTCCGTCGTATATAAGTTCGGTTTCGGCTTTCAACTGATTGATTTTTCCCTGTAAAACTTCGAGTTCTTTCTTCCCGACGATACTTCCCATTCTCGTTTCACGGTTCAAAGGATTCCCGATTTTGGTTTGATCCAATACTTTTGAAAGCGCGTTCTGAACCTCGCCAATCAAATTTTCAGGAACGATAATTCTGCGGATTGCGGTGCACTTTTGTCCGGCTTTCGTGGTCATTTCGTTGCGAACTTCCTTGATGAACAAATCAAATTCCGGCGTTCCGGGTTTAGCATCAAGTCCCAAAATCGAGGCGTTCAAAGAATCGGCTTCCTTGTTGAAACGAACGGCATTCTGAGAAATCGAAGGCAGGGATTTCAGTTTTCTCCCTGTATTCGCAGAACCGGTAAACAAAACGGAATCACCATCCTGAACATAATCCAGAATATTCCCCGGCTCACCGCAAACCAACTGAAGTGCGCCTTCCGGAAGCAATCCACTTTCAATCATATCCTGGAAAACGGCATTGGTAAGGTAAGAACCGGGTGTTGCAGGTTTTACAATACTTGGAACTCCCGCCAACAATGAGGTCGAAAGTTTTTCCATCATTCCCCAAACCGGAAAATTGTAGGCATTAATCTGAACGGAAACACCTTCACTCGGCGTTAAAATGTGCGTTCCGAGATGTGTTCCGTTGGCCGAAATTTTCTGAACATCGCCATCCACCCAAAACGGTGTATTGGGCAACATTCTTTTCGCCAAACCGGAATAGGTAAAAAATGTCCCGAAACCGCCTTCAATATCCACCCAAGAATCAACATGCGTTGCACCGGTTTTATAGGAAAGTTCGTAGTATTTTTTCTTTCTCTCGAGAAGATATAATGCGATATTTTTCAGCATTTCGCCACGGTCGTAGAAAGTCATAGAAGACAAGTTTCTGTAACCAACCGTTCTTCCGTAATGCAGTGCTTCTTCAAAATTAATTCCGTCGGTATCGGAAATAGCGACGAGTTCACCGTTAACGGCATTGAAAAGTTTAATTCCTTCTCCTGTTCCTTCCTGCCATTGTCCGGCGATATAGTTTTTTAGTTTCATTTTTTTTAATGTAACAATTTAGCAATTTACCAATGTAGCAATTATCTGATGATTAATGCATTTCGTAAAAAGTAAGTTGGGTCTTTGTCCTAAAAATAAGTTGTGGATAAAGCCAATTCGTTTCGTTACTTTTTTTAAACGGGCTAAAGCCCGTTCCTATTGATCCGCATCTCTTTTTTCGTCAAATTGATTATGTTTTTTCCGAGGGTTAAGATACGGAAAATTTGAGTTTGTACTTTATTTCAAAATAACAACAAGTTTTATTCTTTCTAATAATTATTGAGCGTCCTGTGTCTTTAGAATTATGATTTTCTTAGCGAGAACGTCAACCAGTAGGAGGAAAAGAAGAAGTAGAAATCCCGAAAAAAAACGATATTCACCTGGAGCAGGAAAGAAAAAAACTTCAAATAAAGATTGGCGAAAAGAAACATTGCTAATAGTTTCGTCCATAAATCTTTAGTAAAATAGAAAATACTTGCAATGCATAAAAATGCTGCAACTGATATTTTCTTGAAACTTGACAAACCATCTATCAGTATTGCCCTATATTGACTGAAAGAAAATTCTGCGGGATCTGAAAGATATCTACGACGATAAATAAATGTATCGTAAAACACATCGTTCCATCCAGGATATTTGTTAATTTTTAAGATGAGGATGTACATCAATAGAATTGTGACGCCAGAAACAAAGCTTAGCCAATGTATTTTTTTCTTAGTGATGAAATCGTACAGAAAAACAGTTCCAAAATAGCTTAAGGTGAAAATTACCATATCCGGTCTTGTAAAAACCAGTAAAAGTAATACCATACACTGAATCAAGAAATTTTGTTTATCTAATATTACATAAAAAAACCAAAGCATCAGTAAGATCGTCAACATATCAGGAGATGGGATTGTCGCCAAAAATCGAAATTGCGGAATAAGAAGCAGACCCACAGTAAACAAAAATGACAAAATTGTTTTTTCCGGAATTATCTTGTTAAAAATTGAAAAGAGAAGAAATCCGAAAATAAAAAACGAAATTAGATTAGGCAAGAATACTGAAAGTGGCGCAATAATACCTAAGTTACTAAAGACAAAAATCAGCGCCACAAACAAAACTTTGAACGAGTAGTATGGTATCTGTTGGATAAATGCTTGTGGGTTTTGTGAGATGAAACTTTTCCAATCCCGAATATGTTCGTCTTCTCCATTTTGAAGAACATTAACTCCAGTCATGTTATCATATGAAGCCGCGGGAGCTTCGCTCCTTATAGCAGAATATACATCATTCTTAAGTTGGACATTATCGACTGGTGAGTCTACAATGAAACTACTTCCCAGATATCCAGGCATATCCCAACCATAACTTCTCTGCTAAAAATTATGATAAAAAAGCAAAACACTGACAATTAGGAGCAAAAAATAATAAATTTTAACTGAATTAATCATGTGAAACAAGGAGTTTAATCATAACGTTGAGCAAGTTACGGATTTTGATTTTTCAATAAACAAAAAACCCTTTCTTTGCATGACATAGAAAGGGTTGTATGAAAAATTTTTGAAATATTGGAAATTTATCTCGCGTTCATATCGACATAGTCGCGTTTTTGTGCGCCTTGGTAAACCTGTCTTGGTCTTCCGATTGGGTCGTTTTTCAGGCGCATTTCTTTCCATTGTGAAATCCATCCCGGTAATCTTCCCAAAGCGAACATTACGGTGAACATTTCTGTTGGGATTCCTAAGGCGCGGTAAATGATTCCTGAGTAGAAATCCACGTTTGGATAGAGTTTTCTGCTTACGAAGTATTCGTCTTCCAGCGCCACTCTCTCCAACTGCATTGCGATATCGAGTGCTTTATCCTCGATTCCGAGTGCGTCGAGAATATCGTCTGCAGCTTTTTTGATGATTTTCGCACGTGGGTCGAAGTTCTTGTAAACGCGGTGTCCGAATCCCATCAAACGGAAATTATCGTCCTTATTTTTTGCTTTCTCTACATATTTTGCAACGTCTCCGCCATCTTGCTCAATCATTTCGAGCATTTCGATTACTGCCTGGTTTGCTCCGCCGTGAAGCGGTCCCCAAAGTGCAGAAATCCCTGCAGAAACTGAAGCGAACAAACCTGTGTGTGCAGAACCAACCATTCTTACTGTGGAAGTGGAACAGTTTTGCTCGTGGTCTGCGTGAAGCATCAATAATTTGTCCAAAGCATCTACTACAACAGGATTCATCACAAATTCTTCGTTTGGACGACGGAAGCACATTTTATAGAAATTCTCCACATAATTCAGGGAGTTGTCTCCGTGGTTAATTGGGAATCCCATTTTCTTTCTGTATGTCCACGCGCAAAGGTGTGAGAACTTTGCGATCAGCATTTCTGCAGCGTGGTCCAAATCTTCTTTGGAAGAAACATCCACCGCTTTCGGGTTGAACGCCGTCAAAGCAGAAGTGAGTGAAGAAAGAACTCCCATCGGATGCGCAGAACGCGGGAAAACGTCGATGAGTCGCTTCATTTCGTCAGCAACGTAATTGTATTTTTTTATTCCTGCATCGAATTTACCAAATTGGTCTTTGTTCGGCAATTCACCGTGAAGCAGCAAATACATCACCTCGGTGAAGTTGGATTTTTCTGCAATCTGCTCGATTGGGTAACCTCTGTAATACAGCTCACCCTGATCACCGTCGAGGTAAGTAATTTCGCTGATGGTTGCTCCGGTGTTCTTGTAACCAAGATCGAGTGTGATTAAACCGGTTTGGTCTCTGAGTTTGGAAATATCGATTCCACGGTCGCCGAGCGTGCTGTCGATGATCGGATATTCATAAGAATTCCCGTCGTAATTCAATACAACTTTATTGTCTGACATTTTATAATTTATTTTTCTACTAATTTATGAATATTGAGAGATAACCGCAAATAAATCAATGCGCTATTTGTTATTCATACAATATATTTTTTCTATTATCTCTTAATTTTAAAGGCATCCAATCCCGGAAAGATTGCGGTTTCGCCTAACGCTTCCTCGATTCTGAGGAGTTGGTTGTATTTCGCCATTCTGTCGGAACGTGAAGCAGAACCCGTTTTGATCTGTCCGCAATTGGTTGCTACAGCAAGATCTGCGATGGTTGCATCTTCAGTTTCTCCTGATCTGTGCGACATTACCGCCGTGTATTTGTTATGTTGCGCCATCTGCACCGCATCCATGGTTTCGGTGAGGGATCCGATCTGGTTTACTTTTACAAGGATCGAGTTGGCGATATCTTCTTTGATACCTCTCGACAAACGCTCCACATTGGTCACGAACAAATCGTCGCCCACCAACTGAACTCTGTCGCCGATTTTGTCGGTCAGCATTTTCCAACCGTCCCAATCGTTTTCCTGCATTCCGTCTTCAATGGAGATGATCGGATATTTATTCACCAACTGCTCAAGGTAAGATGCCTGCTCAGAACTGCTGAATTGCGCCGCATCCGGAGTCTGGAATTTTCTGTAATCGTAGATTCCGTCTTTATAGAATTCGGATGAAGCACAGTCGAGCGCGATCATCACATCGTCTCCCGGTTTGTAGCCAGCTTTTTCAATGGCTTTTAATAAAGTATCGAGTGCGTCTTCGGTTCCCGTAAAAGTTGGGGCAAAACCTCCTTCATCACCTACTGCAGTTGACAATCCTCTGTCATGAAGGATTTTCTTAAGGTTATGGAAAATCTCCGTTCCTTTTCTTAAAGCGTGGGAAAACGAATCTGCTTTTACCGGCATAATCATAAATTCCTGAAACGCGATCGGCGCATCTGAATGGGAACCACCGTTAATCACGTTCATCATCGGAACAGGAAGCGTGTTGGCGTTTACTCCACCCACATATTTGTACAGCGGCATTCTGAGTTCGGTAGCTGCAGCTTTTGCGGTAGCCAATGAAACACCGAGGATTGCGTTGGCTCCAAGATTTCCTTTGTTGTGCGTCCCGTCGAGATCGATCATAATCTGGTCGATGAAGTTTTGGTCGTACACAGGAAGTCCAACCAATTCGGGAGCGATGACTTCTCTTACATTTTCAACAGCTTTCAGCACACCTTTTCCTAAAAATTCGGATCCGCCGTCGCGAAGTTCAACTGCTTCGTGTTCTCCTGTAGAAGCTCCTGAAGGAACTGCAGCACGTCCCATTGCGCCGCTTTCGGTAAATACATCTACTTCGATGGTTGGGTTTCCTCTGGAATCCAGAATCTGTCTTGCTTCAATGTAAGAAATGTAACTCATTATATTTTGTTTAAAGTTTGAAGTTTAAGGTTGTTCCAAGTTTCAAGATTTGAGTAAAAAAAAATGACTTGATATTTTCCAGTACAAATTTAGTTAAAATTGAGCATTTATTAATGTTTGCAAAAATGATTTTGATAAGGTTTGCGTTAATTTTTGGTTAATTTCCTGGATTTGTTGAAAAGTAATGATTCTTGAAAAAGAAATTGCGTGGATTATCATTATTAAGCTAAAATGAGCGCGAAACTTGGCTATTAAAAACCATTATGAAGCGCTTCAGCAAGTCTAGCTCAATTTTTCGCACCTATCCAGAAAAATTCACACTAGGTCATTCATTTGCCCCAAACCTGTCCGCCAACAAGCAAGCATTTTGCGTCTTCACCGCTATTCCCTTTTTTTTAATGAAAAAAATATGGAGGGCTTACTTATTCAGAAAACCTTTTGAAATTTTAGCCGCATGTTCTAAACTTGGAAGTCCTATTGATTTTCGATTTCGATTTACTTTTGGGTTTTGCAGGAAAGAACAATAATTAGAAGTAAGAGAAAAGTTAGCTTGAAGAAAAGTTTCATCATTTTAATTCTTTAATTTCCTAAATTTACATAATAAACAAATCCAAAAATGAAAAAGCTCACACTAACAATTGCAGCTTTTTCCCTGCTCACGACTTATAGCTGCAAGAAAGTCAATTTTTTGTTTAATTGGGGAAATAATATAACAAATACTTAAGAATATCATTTGAAAAATTCCTTAGATTAAATTTGATACCCTAGTAATTTTCTGATTAGATAAAAGAATCTTTCAATCAACCGCAAATCTTGAGTGACAATTTCTGCATTACCTTTCATCTCCTTATCGAACGGGAGTGTTTTGTTATAAGAAGTCTTAAGTCCTTTCGGCAGAAGAACGTCGATATAGTAATTTCATTTATAGTCAGGTGTCAAAGAAATATTTTTAACCCGTCCTTCCACAATTCCAAATTCCTGATAGCGGAAGTTGTAGAGCTTTATCAACACTTTTTGCCCTGACGAAATTTTCCCAGAGTTGGTTGCCGGCACCAACATTCTTCCAACGATTGCAATCTCATTTTTTATCCGGCTTATTAATAAAATTAACATACTCTCGTAAATCAAGCAAGTCGTTATTAAATCGTAGTTGGTCAAGACCTTGAGGATTTTCAACAGGACTTGTCTCCATTTTACCTGTTAATGAATTGATTTGCATCTGTGTTCCATAGATTTGCTTTTTTCCTTCATTAATTTTGATCCTGTCTATAAGGTATGTATAATATCGTGGTTTTATGTTAGGAAGTGGAGAAGAAAACATTTGTAAAATTTCCTTTTGAAAAGCGAGATCAGAATCACTATGTTGCGCAACAAACCAAATGGTTTCAAGTAACTTACAATCACAATCATTTTCTGCTATTTTCTTAATTCCAAATTTAGACAAAGCTCGTTTGATGTCTTGCCTATTTTGATTATCATTATTTGTTATCACAGCCATTATACTATCTATCTCTTTCTTTGTTCCAGTAAAAAAATTATCGGGTAAATTCCTATAATACTGATCTTTATACAGTATCTCCGTAAAACTAATGCGAAGACTATCATAATCAGGAGTTGTTTTGCAGGAAGTTAATTCATTATAATAGGATATCGATGATGAGTCTAATGAACATTTATTGATTTTAGAAAAGTTATTTTTAATATAATTATTAGCAACTGATAGATACTTGTCGTTTTCAGAAATTTTCATATAGTTTAATACTCTTGCTTTCTTATTTTTGTCAAGGTATTCAATATTTGGAAATAGATGCTTAAAGGTGAAGTCGGCTAGCTTTTCCTTCTCATCATTTATCAGGTAAGCATCCGCAATCCTAAAATATTCTTGCACTCTCTGTCTTTCATAGTTTAAATTAGTACAATTAATTATGATAAGAAAAATAAATATAATATTAAATGATATCTTCATGATTTATTATTTTAGAAATCGGAAATTTTGGAGGAAACACCTCATATCCATTTGTTTGAAATATGTTAGAGCTGCTACAAACATAAAAGTCTTCTATAACAGATTTTGAGATTTTTGATCTTCTTATAAACCAATGAGATAGTGGGAAAGAAGGTTTTCTAAAATTAAGCTTTTTTTTCATGGTGGGTATTTGTTAATATTTTTCCAACTTTTTTTTCTAAAAAATAATTACAAGGACGGGATACCATTCCGAACTGACCTACAGGATTTATTTCTAAAAAATAATACTCCCAGTTTTTAGTCACAATCATATCAATAGAACATGTAATTAATTTTAATTCTATAATCATTTTTCTTAATTTTTCTTCAATATTCCTTGGAAGTTTGTAAGGAACAAACCGATTAGGTCTTTGAAAATTATAATCTCTGAAATCCAGTCTTGTCTGTTTATCATTTTGAGAAAATATTGCCATTGAATAAAATTCTCCGTCACAATAAAAATTCTCAATTCAAATTTCTTTTCTATTTCTTCCTGAATTTTAGAGGGGAAAAAATTATCTGCATTATTTTTTAAAAATTTAATTCGACTTGTATATAAAGTAAATATCTCTTTATTATAGTTGTATGATGTTGCTTCTCCTATCGCTTTTGTTATTAATTGTTTATTTCCTAATTTTTTTTTTGATGTGTTTGGTCGAGTTCGTCACGACTGTGAAAGGAACTTTTAATCCATATTTTATCGCGATGCAAATATTTTTTAGCTTATCTATTCTTTGAGAATATTTATTAACCCATAACGATTCTAAGAAAAAGTATTCGAAAAAAAAGTATATGCGACCTAATTCACCCATTAAGTGAAGTTCTAGCGTTTTGTCACTACCATATGTATTGAAAAATGGCACATTATCAAACACGCTTTCATCATAAGTTCTTCTAAACCATACAGTTTTAACTTTATGTGGATTAATAATATTATCTTTAAATTCGAAAAAACTACTATTAATTTTTAAATTGAAATCTGAAAAAATTAAATCTTCACCATTGATTCTAACAATATTTTCTATATTGCTAGCAAATATCCAATCCATAACGTTGTCAGTTGTAGTTTCTCCCTTGTCTTTACTAAAAATAACAATATAACTCATGATTATATAAGTACGTTATAAAAAAACACACAAAAATGTGTGTTCTAATTAATAATTCTTACAGTTAATAATTATACCATTGGAGCGACCCAATCATATCTCACTCTATCTACAGTATAACAACCGCACTGAGTTTGGGTTGCTTCATTGCGATAAGTATCGCCAAGTGAGGCGCGCCAATTATTCTTCTCATGGTTTCTTTCTTGAATTTTTTTGAATTCAGCTTTTCCAGTTTTTCATAATAAAAATTTTTAATTGGTTTTGTACTATTGATTATTCAAATTTAAATCAAAATTTATAATACAAAAACAAAAACTTTTGCGATTTATTTGCGATTTTAAACAATATCTTTCAAAACTCTACTAAATTAAGGCAATAAAAAATAGAGTTTCTATCTAAATTTTTTAATTTAGCATCAAATGAATGCACCATGGAAAAAATAAAGCTCACCGAAGCACGCAAGCGAAAGGGGTTTTCCCAAAGCCACATCGCAGAACAGCTCTGTATGGATGTCTCCAACTATAATAGGCGAGAGAAGGGTCAGGCAAAAATTACCGCAAAAGAATGGCAGAAGCTGGCAGAAATTTTAGAAGTTCCATTAGAGGATATCTACGAATCTGAAGAATCCCAGATCTTTATCTTTAATGACCAGTCCTCCGGAAACGGCAATATTGTGAATAATTACAATATTCCCTTCTCAATTTGGGAGACCCAAAAGAAATATATTGAAAAACTGGAAGAAGAATTACAACAATTGAGAAAACGGTAATTCCTTTTCAGTCATTGTTTCGGTCTTAATATACTGTCCTTCCATTTTTTGTATTGCAAAGAAGGCAAACCGTATTTCTTTCTTCTTAAATTGAAAGTGTCAATGGGTTTGTCGGACTTGATGATTTTGAAACCTCTCGCATTACCATCGTCGCCAAAATAATAGTGATGATAGAAATGCAGAAATCGGGAACCGATTAAGCTTTCCATTTGAAAAGGTTCGGCTTTTCCTTTTTTCAAGTTGGTAAAAACAAACTCCTTTAACTGATCATACTCCTCTATACGTGAAATATGATAGTAAATCAATCCCAATTTAGACGCATTCATCAATCCAAGAACCTTTTGTTCGGGATAGCCAAATTGTTCGGATAGTTTGCGAAGTTTTTTATAGTTGTCTTCGTCAACTTCCCATTCGTTTGGCTTTCCTCTGGATTTTTGGTCATTGCTGAACATTGATTCGAAAGTAGAAATATATTCCTGGTTTCTCGTCTTTAAATATGAGTTTTCCCAAGTTTTTAATTCATCATCGGTAATTTTGAGCGATGCTATTTTTAGATTTACCAAACTATCCTTTTTAAGAAACTCGGGTTTGGAACCCCAATTCTCAACCAAACTTTTAAGGATATTCCTTACATTTTTATCCTCATCAAGTAATTGAGAAAGCTCCACATAAGACTTCATCTCATAAACGGAAACGCTATTTCTTGGCGGATAGATTTTGAACAGACTATCTAACTTTCTAAATGCTTCTTTATTTTTGCCAATAATTTTCAAACTATCTGCTTTATAAGCTTCTAAAAAATAAGGGATGTAATTTATTTCTTCTTGGTTGGGAGCAGGTTTTCGTACAAAACAAGAAATAATAGAGAGCAATGAAAAAAGGAATATTGATCTCGTAAAATATTTTTGCATGGGAAGTTTATTTTATCAACGTACAAATTTCTTAAATTTACATACTAAATCCTTAATTATGAAAAATCCAGTTTTAGTTCTTTCTTCAGTTTTGTTACTTTCTGCATTCAGCTGCAAAAAATCTTCAGACGGCAACAAAAGCATAATCGTTGAAGAAAACGTAGAAAAAACCGTTAGCAACGACAACGGAAAAATCGACAGTACTTTTACTGATGCCAAAACCGAAAAAACAGCCGACACCCAAGTTCAGGAAATTACAGAAAGATATGTCGGAACCGACGGAACCTCCGCTTTGGTGACCTTTAAAAATTCTGACAAGGAACACACGATCAGCATCCGAAGCAACAACAAAACCATCGTTCTTCCCCAAAAAGAAGCGTGGGCAAAAGGCGGAATCTACGCCGACCACGACATCGAAGTGAAATCGGAAGGCGACAATATCACCATTACGCAAGGAAACAACGTGATCGAGCTGAAAAAAGCGAGGGGACAGTAGCGGCTTCGCCGAGGTTCCTCACTGCGTTCGGAATGACAGTTGGAGTGTGGGTGTGTTGGAGAGTTGGTGTGTGGGTGAGTCGGTGTGTTGGAGAGTGAAGTAGTGAATTTGCTTCGCAGTGAATTTCTGTGAGTGAATTTCTTGTAGAGTAAATTTTTATTAAAGTTCTTTCTTAGTGCAAGCAGAGCAACTTGAACTTTGAATGTTGAATCTCAAAAAAATAAGTTTTGGCTAAAGCCAAATTACAACTCACACTTCTAAGCGGGCTAAAGCCCGCTCCTATTGAAGCGAAAGATTCTATTATTTTCCTTTCTGTGAAAAGATCTTGCGTATTTGAAACTTGGAACTAGAAACCTGAAACTCTAGAACAATCTGAAACCAACTGCAACCATTGCAACAACTGCAACCATTGCAACCATTGCAACAACCACAACAACAGCAACCAAAAACAAAAAATCCGCTCAGAACTTCTGAACGGATTTTTATGTTGAAAACCAGGATTCTTATTCCTCAGTTTTTTCTTCTGCAGTGTCAGCAGCTTCAGCTTTTGGAGCTTCTGCAGCCGGTTCTTCAGCTTTTGCTTTTTCCTTTGCAGGGATTTCTGCAACGGGTTCTACTTTTTTCGCTGTGGTTCTTCTGCTTCTTCTTGTCGCTTTTTTCTCTTCAGCATTCGGGTTGTAGAGCTCGTTGAAATCTACAAGTTCGATCATTGCAGTATCTGCAGCGTCTCCCGGTCTGAATCCGGTTTTGATGATTCTGGTATAACCACCGTTTCTTTCTGCAATTTTAGGGGCAACTGTTCTGAATAATTCAGTAACCGCCTCCTTGCTTTGCAGGTAAGAGAAAACCGTTCTTCTGTTGTGTGTTGTATCTTCTTTAGCTTTGGTAAGAAGGGGCTCAACATATACTCTCAAAGCTTTTGCTTTGGCAACAGTAGTGTTGATTCTTTTATGCTCAATAAGAGAACAAGCCATATTAGAAAGCAATGCCTTTCTGTGGGAAGCTGTTCTTCCTAAGTGATTGAATTTTTTACCGTGTCTCATTGTTTTTTATTTATCAGCGTCTAATTTATATTTCGCAACGTCGAAACCGAAGTTCAGACCTTTTGCATGCACTAATTCTTCTAATTCTGTTAAAGATTTTTTACCGAAATTTCTGAATTTCATCAAATCAGACTTAGTGTAGGAAACCAGCTCGCCCAAAGTTTCTACTTCTGCCGCCTTCAAACAGTTCAAAGCTCTTACGGAAAGATCCATGTCTGTCAATTTAGACTTCAGGAGTTGTCTTGTGTGCAACGTTTCCTCGTCGTATTGGATGGACGCCTTCACTGCCTCGGTCTCAAGAGTGATTCTCTCGTCGGAGAACAGCATGAAGTGGTAGATCAAAATCTTTGAAGCTTCAGTTAAAGCATTCTGCGGAGAGATTGATCCGTCGGTCTCGATATCCAGAACGAGTTTTTCGTAGTCTGTTTTTTGCTCTACACGGTAATTTTCAATCGTGTACTGAACTTTCTTGATCGGGGTGAAGATCGAGTCGATTGCAATCGTTCCGATCGGAGCGTTTGCTGATTTGTTTTGTTCTGATGGAACATAACCTCTACCTTTTTCGATGTTGAAAGTCATTTCAAACTTCACGCTTTTGTTCAGGGTGCAGATTACCAAGTCTGGGTTCAGTACGTCGAAACCAGTGATTGATTTTCCTAAGTCACCTGCTGTAACGGTAGTTTGTCCGGAAACTTTAGCGGTTACCTGTTCTGCAGCAGCATTTTCGGATTTCGCTTTCAGTCGCAATTGCTTCAGGTTCAGAATGATTTCTGTAACGTCTTCAATTACACCGGGAATTGTTGAAAATTCGTGCTCTACGCCTTCTATTTTAATAGATGAGATAGCATATCCTTCAAGAGAAGAAAGCAAAACTCTTCTCAAAGCATTACCGATGGTTAATCCGAATCCTGGTTCTAACGGTCTGAATTCAAATGATCCTTTGAAGTCGTCGGAATTGAGAAGGATTACCTTATCGGGTTTAATAAATGTTAAAATTGCCATATAATTTGGGTTGAGCAAAAATTTGAAAAAATTATTATTTAGAGTAAAGTTCGACGATCAGCTGTTCTTTGATATCTTCCGGGATTTGGATTCTTTCCGGAGCTGATACGAAAGTACCTTCTTTCTTCTCGTCGTTGAACTGTAACCACTCATAATTTGATTTGGAAGCGAGTGCGTCAGCAATTACCTCAAGAGATTTAGATTTCTCTCTGATTGCCACTACATCACCAGCTTTCAACAAATATGAAGGAATGTTTACGAGCTCGCCATTTACTGTTACGTGCCTGTGAGAAACCAACTGACGTGCACCTGCTCTGGTTTTAGAAAACCCTAATCTGTACACCACGTTGTCTAATCTCGATTCACATAGCTGTAAAAGTACTTCACCAGTAACGCCTTTTGCTCTCTGCGCTTTTTCGTAAAGGTTAGCAAACTGTCTTTCCAAGATACCGTAGGTATATTTTGCTTTCTGCTTTTCTGTAAGCTGGATCGCGTACTCGGATTTTTTTGCACCTCTTCTTTTATTCGGTCCGTGTTGTCCCGGTGGTTGGTTTTTTCTTTTCTCGAAATTTTTGTCGTCTCCGTAGATTGCAGCACCAAATTTTCTTGCAATCTTAGTTTTTGGTCCAATATATCTTGCCATAAAATTTTTTTTTAAGAGTTTCAGGTTTCAGGTTTCAGGTTCGTTATGGAACTTGGGACTTGAAACTTGGAACTAAGATTGTTATACTCTTCTTCTTTTTGGTGGTCTGCATCCGTTGTGCGGCATTGGAGTCACGTCAACGATTTCACTTACTTCAATTCCTGAATTGTGGATGGTTCTGATTGCAGATTCTCTACCTGCACCCGGACCTTTCACAAACACCTTTACTCTTCTCAGTCCTGCATCGTGTGCAACCTGCGAGCAATTTTCTGCAGCCATCTGAGCTGCGAATGGAGTATTCTTTTTAGAACCTCTGAATCCCATTTTTCCGGCAGATGCCCAAGAGATTACTTCTCCGTTTTTATTCGTTAAAGAAATAATAATGTTGTTGAATGATGCCTGGATATGTGCTTCACCGATCGCTTCAACTTTTACTTTTCTTTTCTTAACAACTTTAGTTTGTTTTGCCATAATTAATTCTAAAGATTATTTACTTGCTTTTTTCTTGTTAGCAACAGTTTTTCTCTTTCCTTTACGGGTTCTAGAATTGTTTTTAGTTCTTTGGCCTCTTAAAGGTAATCCCAGTCTGTGACGTATTCCTCGTTGGCATCCTATGTCCATCAATCGCTTGATGTTCAATTGCACTTCAGAACGAAGCTCACCCTCAACTTTCACGTTGTCGGTGATGTAGTTTCTGATTGCAGCCAATTCATCGTCATTCCATTCGTAGACTTTCTTGTCTTCGCTGATTCCAGCGTTCTTCAAAATTTCAGCAGCGGTACTTCTTCCGATTCCGTAGATGTAAGTAAGCCCGATTACGCCTCTTTTGTTTTTTGGTAAATCAATACCTGAAATTCTCGCCATAATTTAATTTTAGCCTTGTCTTTGTTTAAATTTTGGGTTCTTCTTGTTGATCACAAACAGAACGCCTTTGCGGCGAACGATTTTGCAATCAGCACTTCTTTTTTTGATAGATGCTCTAACTTTCATTTGAATTGTATTTATTCTTTTCAGTGGACAAATGGAATCTTAACGATTTCATTTGTTTCGATTTTAGCAATCGGCTTTTGGCTTTCGGCTTTCGGCTTTTCGCAATTTATATTTAAAAGTATTCTTAAAATAATTAATACCTGAAAGTAATTCTCCCTTTAGATAAATCATAGGGAGACAGTTCCAATTTTACCTTGTCTCCGGGTAAAAGTTTGATGTAATGCATTCTCATCTTACCCGAAATGTGAGCGATGAGGACGTGTCCGTTTTCCAACTCAACACGAAACATGGCGTTAGAAAGTGCTTCCACGATCACGCCATCCTGTTCGATATGTTTTTGTTTTGCCATCCGTCCAATTACAAATTTGTTGTTCTTGATAATTTCGACTGCATCAAGCCATCATAGTGGTGGTTCAACAAATAAGTATTGATTTGCTGAACGGTGTCTAAGATAACTCCAACCATGATCAACAGCGATGTGCCGCCGAAAAACAGGGCAAATCCGTCTGTCTGGACAAGCCATCCGTGTATAAACGCGGGAAGGACTGCAAAGATAGCCAAAAATATGGAACCTGGCAAAGTTATTTTTGAAAGGATATCATCCAGATAATCAGAGGTTTCTTTCCCCGGTCTTACTTTTGGGATCAATCCGCCGTTCCTTTTTAGGTCATCCGCCATCTGGTTTACCGGAATAGTGATCGCAGTATAGAAGAAGGTGAAGATGATGATCAGTATCGCAAACAATACATTGTATTGCCAACTGAAAACATTCTGGAATCCAGCGAGGAACGTGTTGCTGTCATCAAGCTTTGTCAATAATCCCGGTACAAACATTAACGCCTGTGCGAAGATGATCGGCATTACTCCCGCCGCATTCACTTTCAGTGGGATCCACTGTCTTGCTCCCTGCATCAGGTTTCTGTTGACACCACCTCTTGCCTGTGCTCTGCTCACGTACTGGATCGGGATTTTTCGAACCGCCACAGAAAGCAGGATTCCGAGAAGCACCACCAATAACCAGAAAAGGACTTCAACAAGGATCATAATTGTTCCCAATCCTCCTTTACCTGTTTGTGTAGCTACTTCCTGTAGGAATGCCGAAGGGAAATCTGCCAAGATTCCAACCATGATCAGAATCGAGATCCCGTTTCCGATACCTTTGTCGGTAATCTTTTCACCCAACCACATTGCGAATACAGATCCCGCCACCAAAATCACGATACTCGGAAGCCAAAACATGATCGACTGCGGATGCACGTAATATGCAGACGCAAACTGAGCATGCGGAAGGAACATCTGGGTAATCGATGTAAGGTAAGAAGGTGCCTGTACCAAACAAACCGCAATGGTTAACCATCTTGTAATTTGGTTCAATGTATTTCTACCGCTTTCGCCGTCTTTCTGCAGTTTCTGGAGATATGGAATCGCCATTCCCATCAGCTGAACGATGATGGAAGCAGAAATGTAGGGCATGATTCCGAGTGCCATGATCGACGCTCGGGAAAACGCACCACCGGTAAATGAAGAAAGCAACCCAAGAAGTCCTGCTCCCTGTCTGTTGCCTCCCTGGTTTTTGTACTGCTCCAAAAGACTCCCTACTTCGGCCATGTTGATGGCCGGAAGCGAGATATAAGATGCGAATCTATACACAAGGATTATCCCGAGAGTGAAAAGGATTTTCTCTCTGAGTTCCTTAAGCGTCCAAATGTTTTTCAGTGTTTGTATAAATTCTTTCATTGGTAGAAATTAAAGGGTAATTGCTTTTCCTCCTGCTTTAGAGATTGCCTCTTCAGCGGATTTTGTGAATTTTTCTGCAGAGATCGAAACACCTGTTTTCAATTCACCTCTACCCATAATTTTCACGATTTCGGTTTTCTTGGCCAATCCGTTTTCTACCAAAACTTCTTTGGTGATCTCGGTGATGTTTTTAGCATCTGCCAAAAGCTGGATCGTATCAAGGTTGATTCCTCTGTACTCTTTTCTGTTTACGTTGTTGAAACCGAACTTAGGCAATCTTCTTTGAAGTGGCATCTGTCCACCTTCGAAACCGATTTTCTGAGAGTATCCGGCTCTAGATTTCTGACCTTTGTGTCCTTTCGTTGAAGTTCCGCCGTAACCGCTTCCCTGTCCTCTACCGATTCTCTTTTGGCTGTGCGTGGAACCTGCTGCCGGTTTTATGTTATTTAAATTCATTTTATTTAGATTTGAGATTTAAAGATGAGAGACAAGAGACCTAAAGTCTCTCATCTCGTTTCTATTTTCTTATTTTTGAACTTCTACCAAGTGGCTAATTGCAGCCACCATTCCAAGGATTGCAGGAGTTGCCTCGTGCTCTACAACTTGGTGAAGTTTTTTCAATCCTAATGCTTCAAGCGTTCTTTTTTGGGTTTTTGTTCTTCCAATAGCGCTTCTTACTTGTTTTACCTGAATTTTTGCCATTGTCTTAATATTAACCGTTAAACACTTTATTTAATGTAACACCTCTCAGCTTTGCAATTTCCTCAGGTCTTCTGATATCGAGCAACGCTTTGAAAGTAGCTTTCACCACGTTGTGCGGGTTTGAAGATCCTTTGGATTTTGAAAGAATATCTTTGATCCCTGCAGCTTCTACCACCATACGCACAGTTCCACCAGCGATTACACCGGTACCGTGAGTTGCAGGTCTTAGGAAGATATCTGCACCACCGTATCTTGCGGAAGTTTGGTGAGGGATGGTGTGATTGATTACAGGAACTTTAACCAAGTTTTTCTTTGCATCTTCTACCGCTTTAGCGATAGCGGAAGCAACCTCCTTAGATTTTCCCAAACCGTAACCTACCGTTCCGTCTTCGTCTCCTACAACCACAATTGCAGAAAATCCGAAAGCTCGACCACCTTTGGTTACTTTTGTTACTCTGTTTACAGCTACGAGACGATCTTTAAGTTCTAATCCTCCCGGTTTTACTTTTTCTATATTATCTAGTCCTAACATATTTTCCGAAATTTAATGATTAGAATTTAAGTCCTGCTTCTCTCGCTCCATCGGCTAAAGCTTTGATTCTGCCGTGGTACACGAATCCATTTCTGTCAAACACAATACTTTCGATTCCTGCAGCTTTGGCTTTTTCAGCGATTGCTTTACCTACTTCTGCGGAAACTTCAGTTTTTGTTCCTTTAGCGTTCAGCGCTCTTGAAGAAGCTGATGCCAAAGTTTTACCATCTTTATCGTCGATCAATTGCGCGTAAATCTCCTTGTTACTTTTGTAAACGGATAATCTTGGCAATTCAGCAGAGCCGGAGATTTTCCCTCTAACTCTTCTTTTGATTCTGTCTCTTTTTTGTACTTTGTTCAGTGCCATTTTCTTAAAATTTATTAAGCAGATTTACCAGCTTTACGTCTAACAATTTCTCCTACGAATCTGATTCCTTTTCCTTTGTAAGGTTCAGGTTTTCTGAATGATCTGATTTTTGCGGCAACCATTCCCAAAAGTTGCTTGTCGTATGATGACAAGGTGATGATTGGGTTCTTACCTTTTTCAGATAGTGTTTCTACTGATACTTCTTTCGGAAGGTCCAGTACGATACCGTGAGAGAATCCCAGTGCAAGCTCAAGTTTTTGACCTGAGTTCGATGCTCTGTATCCTACCCCTACCAATTCTAGCTTCTTCGTGAAACCTTCTGAGGTTCCTACAACCATATTGTTGATTAACGCTCTGTAAAGACCGTGTAATGCTTTGTGCTGTTTTGATTCGGACGGTCTTTCCAATGTAAGTTTTCCGTCTTCTAAGTTTAGAGAGATCCCTTCGCTCAACTGCTGCGTAAGCTCACCTTTCGGTCCTTTCACAGTAACCAGACCTTCTTTCTCGGTGATGGTAACATTTGCGGGAACTTCTATAATTGCTTTACCAATTCTTGACATTTTCCTTTGGATTAAAAATTAATAAACATAGCAGATTACTTCACCGCCTACTTTTTCTTGTCTGGCTTTCTTATCGGTCATTACTCCTTTAGAAGTCGAGATAATTGCCACTCCCAAACCGTTGAGTACTCTTGGCAGTTCCTCGGAACCTTTGTACTGTCTCAAACCTGGTCTTGAAGCTCTCTGGATGCTCTTGATTGCTCGTTTGTTGGTTTGTTTGTCATACTTCAAAGCGATTTTGATATTTCCCTGAACAGCGTTGTCCTCGAACTTGTAGTTGAGGATGTAACCCTGATCAAACAAAATTTTCGTAATCTCCTTTTTGATTTTCGATGCAGGAATTTCCACCACTTTGTGGCCTGCGCTTTGTGCGTTCCTTACTCTGGTCAGGAAATCTGAAATTGGATCTGTTACCATTTTTCTATTTGTTGTTATTGGTTAAGGACAAACAGTTTTGAGAAGATTTCAGATGTCAGATTTCAGATTTCAGACTTTTGTTGTCTGTTGTCTGATATCTGAAATCTGTTGTCTAATCAACTTGCTTGTCTAGATTAGTTAATAATTATTACCAACTTGCTTTTTTAACTCCCGGGATGAGTCCTGCGTTTGCCATTTCACGGAACGTTACTCTGGAGATACCGAAGGTTCTCATGTATCCTCTTGGTCTTCCGGTAAGTTTGCATCTGTTGTGCAGTCTTACTGGCGACGCGTCTTTCGGAAGTTTCTGCAATGCCTCGTAGTCTCCGGCTTCTTTCAAAGCTTTTCTTTTCTCAGCATATTTTGCAACTGTAGCTTCTCTTTTGCGCTCGCGCGCTTTCATTGATTCTTTAGCCATTTCTTAGTTCTTTTTGAAAGGTAAACCGAAGTGAGTTAAAAGTGATTTTGCTTCTTTGTCAGTTTTCGCGGAAGTTACGAAAGTAATGTCCATCCCTTGGATTTTCTTTACTTTGTCGATTACGATCTCAGGGAAGATGATCTGCTCGGTGATCCCTAAGTTGTAGTTTCCTCTTCCGTCGAAACCGTCAGCTTTGATTCCGCTGAAATCTCTGATTCGTGGGAGTGCTGAAGAAGTTAATCGATCTAAGAATTCATACATTTTGTTGTCTCTCAGTGTCACTCTTGCACCTACCGGCATTCCTTTTCTGAGTTTGAAAGCTGCTTCGTCTTTTTTGGAAACAGTACCAACTGCTTTTTGGCCGGTGATTGCTGTAAGTTCCTCTACTGCGTAGTCCACGATTTTTTTGTCTGCAGTTGCAGCGCCCAAACCTTGGGAAACAACGATTTTCTGCAATCTAGGTACCTGCATTACAGATTTGTACCCAAATTCTTCCATCATTGCAGGAACAATTTTCTCTTTATAATTTTTCTTTGGTCTTGCTACGAATTCCATAATTAAATTTCTTTACCGGTTGTTTTAGCAATTCTTACTTTCTTGTCACCATCTACTTTGTAACCTACTTTGGTAGCTTTTCCTTTTTCGTCCAAAAGTGCTACGTTGGAGATGTGGATGGATGCCTCTTTCTCAACAATTCCTCCTTGAGGATTTCCAGCGGATGGTTTGGTGTGTCTTTTCACGATGTTCAGACCAGCCACGATTACTCTTGGATCCTTGCCTTCTTTCTTGATTACTTCAAGAACTTCACCCTTGTTTCCTTTATTTTTTCCGGTAGTAACGATTACGTTATCTCCTCTTTTAATTTTAACTTTAGTCATTTTCTTAAAATTTTAAAAAATTAAAGTACTTCAGGTGCCAATGAAATTACTTTCATGTATTCCTTGTCTCTCAGTTCTCTTGCAACAGGTCCGAAAACACGTGTTCCTCTCATTTCTCCGGCTGCGTTTAGAAGTACGCAAGCATTGTCGTCGAATTTGATATATGATCCGTCTTTTCTTCTCACTGCTTTTTTAGTTCTTACAACTACTGCTTTGGAAACGGTACCTTTTTTGGCATTTCCCTGTGGTGTGGAATCTTTGATAGTCACTACGATTTTATCACCAACTGAAGCATATCTTCTTCTGGTTCCTCCCAGAACTCTGATAACCAATACTTCTTTAGCACCTGTGTTATCAGCAACTTTTAATCTTGATTCTGTTTGTAACATTACTTAGCTTTTTCAATGATTCTTACTAATCTCCATCTTTTGTTCTTGCTCAAAGGTCTTGTTTCAGTAATCAGTACTGTATCGCCTTCGTTACACTCGTTGTTCTCGTCGTGAGCGGTATATTTTTTCGTTTTCAAAACGAATTTACCGTACATCGGGTGCTTCATTTTCATCGTTTCACTTACAACAATGGTTTTTTCCATTTTATTGCTGGAAACAACTCCGATTCTTTCTTTTCTTAAATTTCTATCCATGATAAAATGAAATTCTTATTGTTGTTTAAGTGTTAGTTCAGTTTCTAATCTTGCGATTGTTTTTCTCAGATCTCTGATCTGGATCGGGTTTTCAATCGGACTGATTCTGTGCGCCAATCTCAGTTTGTTGTAATCAGCTTTTACTGCCGCGAGTTGATTTTGGATATCACCTGCGCTTAGGTTTTTGATGTCAGCTTTTTTCATTTCTATTGAGATTATTGAGGTTGTACAAAATCGTTGGCTACTACAAATTTGGTCACTACCGGTAATTTCTGAGCGGCAAGTCTTAAAGCTTCTTTTGCAACTTCGTAAGGAACTCCACCGATTTCGAACATGATTCTACCTGGTTTTACTACTGCTACCCAATATTCCACAGCACCTTTACCTTTACCCATCCTTACTTCGGCTGGCTTCTTGGTAATTGGCTTAACCGGGAAGATATTGATCCACAGCTGACCTTCTCTTTTCATATATCTCGTAGCGGCGATACGCGCTGCCTCGATCTGTCTTGCAGTAATCCAAGCTCCTTCTGTCGCTTTGATTCCGAAGGTTCCGTAAGCGAGTTGATGTCCTCTCTGGGCATTGCCCTTCATCTTCATCTTGTGAACTCTACGGAATTTGGTTCTTTTTGGTTGTAACATTTCTGTAAATTTTAGATTTAGATTTCAGACTTCAGATTTCAGATTTAAAAAAGTAACGGTAATTTAAATTCTAAAAATCTTCATCTAAAATTTTAGTTGTTGTTATTTCTTCTTGGTCTTCTTTCTCTGTCACCTCTCTCTCCTCTCTCGCTTCTTTCTCCTCTTCCTGCAGGTGCTTTTTTCTGTTGACCAACGAGTGGCGAAAGTTCTCTTTTTCCGTAAACTTCACCTTTCATGATCCAAACTTTCACTCCGAGTTTTCCGTACTGCGTCAATGCTTCACCGATATGGTAGTCGATATCTGCACGGAAAGTTGACAATGGGATTCTTCCTTCTTTGAAAGACTCGCTTCTTGCCATCTCAGCACCGTTCAATCTTCCGGAGATCATTACTTTGATTCCTTCTGCACCCATTCTCATTGTGGAAGCCATTGCCATTTTCACAGCTCTTCTGTAAGAGATACGGTTTTCGATTTGTTTTGCGATGCTGTCTGCAACCAATACTGCGTCGAGTTCAGGTCTTTTGATTTCGAAGATGTTGATCTGGATGTCCTTGTCGGTGATCTTTTTCAATTCTTCTTTCAGTTTGTCAACTTCCTGACCTCCTTTACCGATGATGAGTCCCGGTCTTGCTGTAGTGATGGTTACGGTTACTAATTTCAGGGTTCTTTCAATAAAGATTTTTGAAATTCCTCCTTTAGATAATCTTGCTTCAAGGTATCTTCTGATTTTGTAGTCTTCCGCGATTCTGTCTCCGTAATCGTTTCCGCCAAACCAGTTAGAATCCCATCCTCTGATGATTCCTAATCTGTTACCAATTGGATTTGTCTTCTGTCCCATACCTTATTTATTATCTTTAGTACCTAAAATTAGTGTGATGTGGTTGCTTCTCTTTCTGATTCTGTAACCTCTTCCCTGTGGAGCTGGTCTCAACCTTTTGAGTTGTCTTGCGCTGTCCACGTGGATTTCTTTTACGATCAGTCCAGCTTCCTCGATGTCTGCACCTTCATTCTTCACTTGCCAGTTAGCCATTGCTGAAAGCAATACTTTCTCCAACTTGTTTGATGCTTCTTTCTTTGAAAACTTCAGGATTGCCAAAGCTTTATCAACTTCTACTCCTCTGATGATATCTGCAACCAGACGCATTTTTCTTGGTGAAGACGGGCAGTCGTTGTGCAACGCTTTTACCACGTCCTGGTTTGCTATTTTACGTGCTAATGCACTTTCTCTTTTTCTTGATCCCATGATTATCTTCCGCCTTTATTTTTGTTACCACCGTGACCTCTGAAAGATCTTGTCGGAGAAAATTCGCCTAACTTGTGGCCCACCATGTTTTCAGTTACGTAAACAGGTACAAAAGTTTTCCCGTTGTGTACTGCGATAGTTTGCCCTACGAAGTCCGGAGAGATCATTGATGCTCTGGACCAAGTTTTGATTACAGTCTTTTTACCAGACTCTTTGTTTGCCTGAACCTTCTTATCTAAAGTATGATGAATGAAAGGTCCTTTTTTAAGTGATCTTGCCATAATTATTTTCTTTTAGATACGATAAATCGGTTCGACGCTTTATTTTTCTTTCTTGTTTTGTAACCTTTTGCAGGTTTACCGTTTCTTGATCTTGGGTGACCTCCTGAAGAACGACCTTCACCACCTCCCATTGGGTGATCAACCGGGTTCATCGATACTGGTCTTGTTCTTGGTCTTCTACCCAACCATCTGCTTCTACCTGCTTTTCCTGAAACGGTTAACTGGTGGTCGGAGTTGGATACTGAACCGATCATTGCGATACACTCGGTAAGGATCATTCTGGATTCGCCTGAAGGAAGCTTCACGATTGCATACTTGCCATCTCTGGAAGTAAGCTGTGCGGAAGAACCTGCAGAACGTGCCATGATTGCACCTTGTCCCGGCTTAAGCTCGATACATGAAATAACGGTTCCCAAAGGAATGTTTTTCAGTTTCATTGCGTTCCCAACGTTTGGTTCGGCAGTTTCAGAAGAGATTACTTTCTGGTCCACTTTGATTCCGTTTGGAGCGATGATGTATCTCTTCTCTCCATCCGCGTACTCAAGAAGTGCGATGAAAGCAGTTCTGTTCGGATCGTACTCTACAGTTTTTACCGTAGCTTCAACGTTGAATTTGTTTCTCTTGAAGTCGATAATTCTGTATTTCTTTTTGTGTCCACCTCCGGTGTAACGCATGGTCATTTTACCTGTGTTGTTACGTCCACCTGACTTTTTAATACCAACTACCAAAGATTTCTCTGGCTTGTTGGTAGTAATTTCCTCAAAGTTGTTTACAACTCTGAATCTCTGTCCCGGGGTGATAGGTTTTAATTTTCTAACAGACATTACTATTGTTTATATTATTATTAATTGCTTTCGGCTTTCTGCGTTCTGCTTTCGGTGGATTGCCGACTGCTGATTGCTGATTGCTTTAAAAATTATGCTGAGAAGATATCGATTACTTCGCCTTCTGCGAGTTTCACGACTGCTTTTTTCAGCTTGTTGGTTTTCCCAACCTGAAGTCCTTTTTTGGTGTACTTCGAAGAAACTGTAGGAGCGTAAATCATGGTGTTTACATCTGCCACCTTCACACCGTAAGCATCTTCTATCGCTTTCTTAATCTGGATCTTGTTTGCCTTTGGGGTTACCAAGAAGCTGTAAGTCCCTCTTAAATCAGTAAGATAGTTTGCTTTTTCTGAAATAACTGGTTTAATGATAACTGACATGACTTATTTTCTTAAATTTTCCTGGAATTTTTCGATAGCACCTTCTAAGAACACGATTTCTCCCGCATGTACCAAGTCGTAAGAACTGATCTCGTTGTAGGTCAGAACTTTCACTTTAGGCAAGTTTCTTGAGGAAAGATATACGTTCTTGTTTGCTTCTGGCAAGATGTACAGAGACTTTTTGCCTTCGAAACCAAGTGCGTTGTTCAAGTTGATAAATTCTTTAGTTTTAGGAGCTTCGAAAGTGAACTGCTCCAAAACTTTGATCGAATTATCTTTCAATTTTTGAGAAAGCACAGATTTTTTAGCCAATCTCTTCAAAGCTTTGTTCAGTTTGAATCTGTAGTCTCTTGGCTTAGGACCAAAAACTCTACCTCCTCCTTTGAAAGTTGGCGACTTGATATCACCGTATCTCGCAGAACCTGATCCTTTTTGCTTTTTAAGCTTTCTGGTAGAAGCAGTAATCTCGCTTCTTTCTTTTGATTTATGAGTACCCTGTCTTTGTGCGGCAAGGTATTGCTTTACTTCTAAGTAAACCGCGTGCTGGTTTGGCTCGATCCCGAAGATCGCGTCGTCCAAAGTAACTTTTCTTCCGGTTTCTTTTCCTGATGTGTTTAATACTACTAGTTCCATCTTCTAATGATTACATAAGAATTTTTTGCTCCCGGAACAGCACCCTTTACTACTAAAAGATTTTGTTCTTCATCTACTTTTAACACCTGAAGATTCTGAACGGTAACTTGCTTACCACCCATTCTTCCTGCCATTCTCATCCCTTTGAATACTCTCGAAGGGTCGGATCCCGCACCGATGGAACCTGGAGCTCTCAATCTGTTGTGCTGTCCGTGAGTTTGCTGCATTACACCTCCAAAGTTGTGTCTTTTTACAACACCTTGGAAACCTTTACCTTTCGAAGTTCCTGTTACGTCAACATACTCCCCTTCATTGAAAAGGTTAACTTTCACTTCGTCTCCTACTTTCAAGTGATCGAATCCGTGGTGGAATTCAACCAATTTAGCTTTAGGAGTAGAGCCCGCCTTTTTGAAATGGCCGGCCAACGCTTTACCAACGTTCTTTTCACTCTTGTCATCGAAACCCAACTGAAACCCGACATATCCATCGTTTTCAATGGTTCTGACCTGTAAAACCGAGCATGGACCCGCTTGAATAACGGTACAAGGAATGTTTTTTCCTTCTTCGTTAAACAGGGAGGTCATCCCGACTTTTTTACCAATAATACCTGACATTATTTAAATATATCTATTAAGTTCTTCATTATCAATCAGAGATTGCAGTGATTTCTACGTTCGAATTAGGCACACTTCTTCCCTAAATTGAGAGTGCAAATGTATGAAGAATTTTTGAATTGACAATGAGAGAGATAAAAATATTTTTAAAATTTAATTGTGAAGCTTTCCCTAATTTTTGCCTACTTTTAAATAAATATTTAAAGAAGGAAGAAATTATTTCTACTGTCAATTTTCGGCCTGTTTTTAATAGGATGTTCGCCACAGATCAAAACCCTTGCAAACGGAAAACAATTAGACACCAGATTGGCCGGAGTCTGGACCGGCTCCGAAAAAGACCAGCAAATAGACGGCCTCTCCAAGTCCTGGGAAATGACCAGAATGGATGACGGAACCTACACCATCAATTTCAAATTCACGCAAGGTGAAATGACAGATTCCAGCCAAGCAGTAGGTGATTGGTGGACCGAAAACGGGAAATATTATGAATTCCACGATTATGACGGGAAAACAGATGTTTACAGCTATACCGTTCTGGATCCAAAGCGTGTGAAATTTAAGAGCGAAAAAATAGCAATCGGAATGGAAAACAGTGAATATGAATTCATAGACACGAAAACCGGAAATGCAAAAAAGGAAACCATCACTGAAAAAGACGGATCCTCCTATGAAAATGCCATCAAAATAGGCAGCGTGCCGCAGGAGTATCAATATGTGAGAGCAAATTGCACCGGCTGCATATTAAAAAGCCAGTCGCTCAGTGTGAACAAAGGCAGATTTTATGACATCATCATCGTGACCAAGCCGGATGGTTCCACTAAAAGTTATTACTTTGACATCACTTCATTTTATGGAAAAGGATTTTAGATTTTAAGACGAAATCCGGAATACGAAACCCTTACTGATCGTCAACATACTTTCGCTAAAACACCGATTCGGAGGAAATGTGCAGTTGACTATTTTGAATACAAAAATCCGCCCTCTTTCGAGAGCGGATTCATTATAATTATTTCGCAGTTAGTCTTCCATCTTCGGACTTCAGAATTTTCTGCTCCATCATCACACTTTGATTTCCACGTCAACTCCTGAAGGAAGCTCCAATTTCATAAGAGCATCAACAGTTTTAGAGGAAGAGGAATAGATGTCCATCAATCTTTTGTGTGCAGAAAGCTGGAACTGTTCTCTTGCTTTTTTGTTTACGTGCGGAGATCTCAACACAGTGAAGATTCTCTTGTTCGTTGGCAAAGGAATCGGTCCGTTTACCACAGCTCCGGTCGCTTTTACCGTTTTTACGATTTTCTCAGCAGATTTGTCCACCAAATTGCAATCGTAAGATTTTAATTTTATTCTGATTCTTTGTGACATTTTATTTTTTGCTTTTAGCAATCAGCAATCGGCTTTCGGCTTTTTGTGTTGCGTTCATAAATTGTACTAATATTAATTACACGGTTATAACTACCGACTTCCATCTTCAGTCTTCCCGCTTCTTATCCTTTAGCTTTAGCGACTACTTCTTCAGCTACATTGGTTGGAGCTGCTTCGTATTTTTCGAATTCCATTGAAGATGTTGCTCTACCTGAGGAAAGCGTTCTCAATGAAGTTACGTATCCGAACATTTCAGAAAGTGGTACGAAAGCTTTGATTACTTTAGCGTTATTTCTGTCGTCCATACCGTTTACGGTTCCTCTTCTTCTGTTAAGGTCGCCCACGATATCTCCCATGTATTCTTCCGGAGTTACTACTTCCAGCTTCATGATCGGCTCCATGATTACCGGCTTCGCTTTTTTACCTGCTTCTTTGAAACCAAGTTTCGCTGCAAGTTCGAAAGAAAGTTGGTCAGAGTCTACCGCGTGGAAAGATCCGTCTTTAAGGGTTACTTTAATTCCTTCAATTTCGAATCCTGCCAATGGACCATTCTTCATTGCCTCCTTGAATCCTTTTTCAACAGAAGGGATAAATTCTTTTGGAATGTTACCACCCTTGATTTCATTCACGAATACCAAACCAGGTTTTCCGTCATCAGTTGGACCCAATTCGAAAACGATATCCGCAAATTTACCACGTCCACCGGATTGTTTCTTGTAAACTTCTCTGTGATTGGTTGTAGCAGTAAGGTTTTCTTTGTACTCTACCTGCGGTTGACCTTGGTTTACCTCAACTTTGAACTCTCTTCTCATACGGTCAACAATAATGTCGAGGTGAAGCTCACCCATACCGGAGATAATCGTTTGTCCTGAAGCTTCGTCGGTCTTCACCTGGAAGGTCGGATCTTCTTCAGCAAGCTTAGCAAGAGCGTTACCCATTTTATCTTGGTCTGCTTTCGTTTTTGGCTCCACCGCGATACCGATTACCGGATCCGGGAAGATCATCGATTCCAAAACGATTGGGTTTTTCTCGTCAGACAAGGTATCACCTGTTTTAATATCTTTAAATCCTACAGCTGCACCGATATCTCCTGCCTCGATATACTCCACAGGATTTTGCTTATTTGCGTGCATCTGGTAGATTCTTGAGATTCTTTCCTTGTTGCCTGATCTTGTGTTAAGAACGTAAGAACCTGCATCAAGTCTTCCTGAATAAGCTCTAAAGAATGCAAGACGTCCTACGAATGGGTCAGTTGCAATTTTGAAAGCTAATGCTGCGAATGGCTCAGTAACAGAAGGTTTTCTTGTAACCGGCTCGTCAGTTTTTGGATCTGTTCCGTCGATCGCTTCTTTGTCAAGCGGTGAAGGAAGATATTTACAAACTGCATCCAGCATGAACTGAACTCCTTTATTTTTGAATGAAGATCCGCAAGTCATCGGGATGATCGACATATCGATGGTTGCTTTTCTCAACGCTTCGTTGATTTCTTCTTCAGTGATTGAATCTGGATCTTCGAAGAATTTCTCCATCAGAGTTTCATCGTAGTCAGCAACAGCTTCAACCAATTTTTCTCTGTAGGTCATTACGTCATCCTTCATATCCTCAGGAATCGGAACTACCTGATAAGTTGCTCCCTGTCCTGCGTCGTCCCAAATGATCGCTCTGTTCTTGATGAGATCAACTACTCCTTTGAAATCTTCTTCTGAACCGATTGGCAAAACGATTGGAACAGCGTTTGAACCCAACATTTCTTTCACTTGGTTTACTACCATTAAGAAGTCGGCTCCTTGTCTGTCCATTTTGTTTACGAATCCCATTCTCGCCACTTTGTAGTTGTCTGCCAATCTCCAGTTGGTTTCGGATTGTGGCTCTACTCCGTCAACAGCAGAGAAAAGGAATACCAATCCATCCAATACTCTTAGGGAACGGTTTACTTCTACAGTGAAGTCCACGTGTCCCGGTGTATCGATGATGTTGAAGTGGTAAGGTTTAGATTCAGGCAAAAGTTGTCCCTGAGAAGTTGGGAAATTCCAAGAACAAGTAGTTGCAGCCGAAGTAATGGTGATACCTCTTTCTGCTTCCTGCTCCATCCAGTCCATCTGTGATGCACCTTCGTGGGTTTCTCCCAATTTGTGGGTTTTACCGGTGTAAAATAAAATTCTTTCTGTAGTGGTGGTTTTACCTGCGTCGATGTGAGCGGCGATACCGATGTTTCTTGTGTATTTAAGATCTCTTGCCATTTCAGATTAGAATTTAAAGTGTGAAAATGCTTTGTTTGCTTCAGCCATTCTGTGAGTGTCTGTTTTCTTTTTGTACGCAGCACCTTCTTCTTTTGCAGCTGCAATAACTTCAGAAGCTAATTTCTGAGCCATTGACTTGTCATTTCTTGCTTTTGAATATTTGATGAGCCATTTCATTGCCATAGAAATTTTTCTGTCGGCACGGATTGGCATTGGAATCTGGAAGTTTGCACCACCGATTCTTCTTGAACGTACTTCCACGTGCGGCATTACGTTGGTCAAAGCATCTTTCCAGATTTCAAGTGAAGATTTTTCGTTTTCACCTTTTTTAGCTTCCACGATGTCTAAAGCATCATAGAAGATTTTGAATGCGATTGACTTCTTACCGTCAAGCATCAAATTGTTTACAAATCTTGTTACCAGCTGATCATTAAATTTCGGATCCGGTAACAACGGTCTTTTTTTCGCTTTTGTCTTTCTCATTGTTTCGTTTCTTAATAATTAATGATTACTTTTTCTTACCTTTTGCAGGTGCTGCAGCGGCTTGACCTGGTTTTGGTCTTTTTGCTCCGTACTTAGATCTTCTCTGAGTTCTTCCGTTAACTCCTGCGGTATCCAAAGCTCCACGAACAATGTGATAACGTACTCCCGGTAGGTCTTTCACCCTTCCGCCTCTCACCAATACTATCGAGTGCTCCTGAAGATTGTGTCCTTCGCCCGGGATATAAGCGTTGACTTCTTTACCATTAGAAAGTCTTACCCTAGCGACTTTTCTTAGTGCAGAGTTAGGTTTCTTAGGCGTAGTAGTATATACTCTCGTACATACACCTCGTCTTTGCGGACATGATTCAAGGGCAGCCGATTTGCTCTTCTTGGCAAGTGTGGCTCTTCCTTTTCTAACTAATTGTTGAATAGTAGGCATTTAATTGCTTTTTATTTTAGGGTGCAAAAGTATGAATATTTTATGAAATGGCAAAGTTTCATTTCATAAATAATTAAAAATATTGATTTACATAACCATGTACCCAAAATATTTCTTTTTAATTTGACTAAAAAACAACTTGATTTTTCAAAATCTTGGGATTTTTTTGAATGCCTTTAGAAAAGTGTCTGTTTTTTCTATTGAAATGGGTATTTCTACATCATTTTTTAGAACTATAGTTCCTCCATTTACTCTACTAAATTTTAGCGTATGTAATATATTAATTATATATGATTTATGACATCTGAAAAATTGAGAATAAGAAGATAGGGTTTCTTCGAAGTTTTTCAAAATTCTACTTGTAGTATATTTTTTTCCATTGGTTAAGTGTATGTCTGTATAGTTACTATCCGCTTTTAGGTAAAGGATTTCATTTACTTCAATCATTATTAAGTTATTACCATCAGGAATGGCTATCCTTTCTGTATGAGCTATGCTTAACTTAGCTACTTGTAATTTATGAAAAGTGGTGAGCTGTTTCTGTTTATACCGTTCCATTGTTTCTTTTAGTTCTTCTGGGTCAATTGGTTTTAGCAGATAATCCAAGGCTGATGTTTTAAAGGCCTGAATAGCATATTGGTTATATGCTGTTGTAAAGATGATGTTAAATTGGATTTCATCTTTACCAAAAAAATTCACAATTTCTAATCCGTTATATTTTGGCATTTCTATATCAAGGAAAACCATCTCCGGTTGAAATTTTCTTATTGCCAAAACTCCTGATGGCAAATCATCACAGATAGCTACCACTTCTATTTCTGGTGCCACTTGATTGATGACTCCTTTTAAATAAATTTGTGCTCTTTTTTCATCTTCTATTATTATTGCCTTCATTATATTTATATTTTCATTTTTATAGTTACTAGAGTTCCGTTGCTTTCTTCATTCTCATCATATAGATCTGTATAATCTATTGTGATATTATATTGATCTTTATTCAGTAACATTATACGGTCTAAATTAGCTTTAGTTGCAAAAGATTTAGGTTTAGAGGTATTGAGTTTATTTAATTCTTCTGATTTAACTCTACCTATTCCGTTATCTTTTATTGTGGTGATTAATTGACGAGTTCTATCAACACGAAATTCTATTGAGAGATTTTTTTCTCCGTTACTATGAGCAAGTCCGTGTAAAATGGCATTTTCTACATAAGGCTGAAAAAGCATCGTTGGGATTCTTACATCATTCAAAAGAATGTCTTGCTCATAGTAAATTTTAAAGTTAAAATCTTCAAACCTCATTTTTTGTAATTCTAAATAAAGTTTCAGAGTATCTATTTCATCTTGTAAGGTAACCGTATCTGTGTCTGATAGCTCTAAAATTTTTCTTGTTAATTTAGAAAATTTAGACAAATAGGCTGATGCAACTTGGGTGTCATTAGTAAATATATAGGATTGGATATTATTGATGGCATTGAAAAAGAAATGAGGATTCATCTGGGATTTGATGAGTTGTAATTTTGATTCTTTTAAATTTTTTTCTAAAGTTATTTGCGCTATTTTCTCTGCATTTTTCCTTTTTAATTGTATAATTTTCCAGCGATACAGCAAGAAGCTCATGAGTAAAAAACTACATATGATTAGAGTGATAAACCAAGCACGCTTCCATAAAGGCGGTAAAATTTCAAATGTAATGGGCTTTATAGTGAATTTAATTTCTGACGTGTTTTTGTTCATTAACCCCAGCTGAATAGAATATTCTCCAGGCGCTAACGCTACGAGTTTTATATTTTTAGAATTATTGTTTAAATTTTTCAATACGCCATTAACTTTATAAACAATTTGATAATCATCATCAAAATCAAAATTTAATACATTAAAATTTATTTGGACATCATTTTCTGAATATTTAAGTTTTTTTTCTAAAGAAACTAACATACCATTAACTGCAATGTTTTCAATAATTATTTGGGGAGTTTGAAATGATGTAAATGAGGTCTTTCTATTGTTAATTTTTATAATTTTATCTTCTGTTATAGCGTAGTAACTGCCTTTAAAATAGTTAATCCCTTTTATTCTTAAAAATTTTCCTAGAGAAAAAAGTTTATTAAACTGATAAGATTGAAGTTTAAAAACAGTGTTTTTATCTATCAATAAAACCTGATTTTCGTCCTTTAACATTAGATTAAAAAGACGATTAGTTTTAATTTTTTTGATAGCCAATCCTTTAATTTCAAATAGCTCTCCATGGTTGCTCAGTGCAATTATCCTATCGTTTTCTATAATTAAATTTTTAATATGCAGTATTTTACCATTAGAAAACAAAGAAGACACTTTATTTTCTTTAAGTTCTAGTAACCCATTATTACTTGCAACTAAAACCCTATCATGTAGAGCATCATAAACAATAGATTTTCCTCTTATATTTGTAAGTAAATTATTTTCCCAAGTTAATTTTGGACGAGTAGAAATGGTATTAACAAAACCAGTTCCTGATACTAAAAAACGATTTTCAGAAAAAGGAAAAAGATGTTTTACCGCACTATTATAATGTACAATTCGCTTGCTTTTTTTGTGTTGTATATAAAAGCCATTTGCTGAGAAAAAATTATAATCTACATCAGCATTAAAATTAAGGTAATAAACAGGATAAGCATCTTTACTTTGCCAATAGTTTTGATACTGTAGTTTTTCATTTAAGGTATAAATTTTACCAGAGCTCCCTCCCACATAGATTCTCTCACCATCATCTGTAATACTAGTGAACTTTTCACTAGGGATTTGCAATTCTAAAGTCTGAAAATTTTTAATAATATATACTCCATTTTTAAGCGATGAGAACCAAAAAACATTGTTCTTATCTTTAAAAACTTTAGAAATATCCTCTTTGGGAAGATTTTTAGTGAACGATAATTCTTTACCATTCATTGAGAAGACTCTTACTCCTTCCTTGGTACATAACCAAACCTCCTGATTGATAATTTCAAAATTTTGAACCTGTTTATCAATAGAAAAAGTAGCTAAGTGCGTAAATTTTTCTTTATCAAAACTAAGAAGTTTACACTTAAAATATTTGTCTTGAGTGAAAAAATAAATTTGGTTGCCGCGTTTGTAAGAAAGAACTTTTATACTCCGCTTTATTTCTTTGTTTTCAATAATCTTAGTTTTCCATTTCTTTAGGGATATGGTTTGTGTAGTTTCATTTCCTAAGATAATTTCATCATCTAAAACATCTAAAAAACTGGTTTGGAATTTTTTAATTTTTATATTTTTAATTTTTTTAAGAGAGTACAAATCTCTTATTTCAATACCTTGCCAATGAGCTTTTATTAAATATTGATTAGTAATTACAAAATTAACAAAGCCAATATTATTGGTCTGCGAAAAAGTTTCTAGCTCATCTTTACTGTTCACATAATAAAGATACCCATCAAAAGTTTGATACCAAACTCTACCTAAAACATCTTCTTTTATGTTAGATCCAGATTTAGAATGCAAGTCTGAATGAGAATAAGTTTTAAAATCTACACCATTATACTTTATTAGCCCTTCTTCTGTAGCCAGCCATATAAAGCGTTTTGAATCTTGAAATATATCAAAAACAGTAGAGCTTGGCAATCCAGACTCTGTATTTAATTGATCATAGAAAATATTCTGAGCATTTATAAAAGTTGCCCAGAAAACCAAAAAAAGGTATGATAAAAAGAATTTCATTTTTCTAATTACAAATTAATAAATATTACTCCATGCAAAAAACTATTTCACTCACCGAAAACAAGGTTTCATTTAAAACGGGTGTTAAATTGAAATTTATAAAAGTCATATTTGTACAGCTAATATTAAAATTATGAAAAAATACTTCTACATTTTATTGATTATGATTGGCTTTTTAACAAAAGCGCAAAATCCTATTTATCATTTTAAGTTTGATAATTCATTAACAGAAACCAACAACCCTGCTCATTCATTTACGATGTATACTAATGGAGTACCTGATTCTCCTTATTATTATTCTGATCGTTTCGGAGAAGCATCTGGATCATTAGTTCGCATTCCTAACACTACCAATTTTTTTGTTTCATCTGTACTCCCTAATTTACCTGTTGGTAATGCAGCAAGAACTATTTCTTTTTGGGTAAGAATTACAGACATAACACAGTATGACATTCAGTATTTTGTAGGATATGGCTCCAATTCTGTTGGAGAATCTTTTGGATTTAGCCACGGTCCAAACAATACTGTTAGGAATTATTATTGGGGAACTGAAACCAACAAAGTACAATATTTTAAATTTGGAACATGGTACTACATTGCTGCTACTTATAACCCTTCTAATTCAATTGCAAAAGGAAATCTTTTTATCAATGGGCAGTTAGTAGGAACATCTAATGAAACAATTAACACTAATAATACAGAAAAAAAATTATATATAGGTAAGACAGGAGCTTCTGGTCTGTCTTCTGACAAAGGTTTTCAGATTGATGATTTAAAAATATATGATTCAGTCTTAACAGAACAACAGATTTTTGATGAATACCAAGGAGCGGTTACCAACTCTTACCCTACCACCAATTTACTCGCTTATTTTAATTTTGAAAATAATTTAACCAGTCATAACGGAAACTACAAATTTCAAGAAACCAATAATAACAATATCCCTTTTGTAAATACGATTAACGGAAAAGGTATTTCTTTTCAACAATATTTTTCATTAATGAATAAAAACGGAATACCAGGAAGCGGTAACATTTCTAACGATCTAGGAAACGAAGAATTTACCATTGCATTTTGGTACTATACTGATGGCATAACTGCTACAATACCTTATCCTACAGTCTTTGAGATGAATGAAACACTGTATTTCAGACATCAAGTAAACCCTACAGCAATTTATGATGCATGGGGCTGGCTTGGCATGAATAATATTTGGAGTGAAAAGAATATAGGTTTTGGCACAGGTGGTTGGCATCATATTGCAATTGTACATAAAACTTCTGCCAACATAGGAATGCGCATGTACTTTGATGGAATAGATTATGGAATGAATACTAGTGGTTACAATGCTGTAGCATTAGTTAACAATCTAAAAACCGTTTATTTAGGTGGCGGTACTACTGGTGGCACTTTATCTCCTGTAAAAAGATTTAATGGCAAAATTGATGAGTTATTTTTCTATAATCGCGCATTATCATCTCAAGAAATATCACAAATAAAAAATTATAGAACTTCAAATTCACTTTCTGTAAAAGATATAGAAAAAGGAAATAATAAATTTACAATCTTTCCGAATCCAACTTCAGATTATATTCAAATTAAAGGTGAAATTTCAAATAATACTTGGATAAAAATATATGACAATACCGGCAAAATTGTTCTATATAAAACAACATTATCTGAAGAAAAAAAAGTAGCGGTAAATCATCTACCAAAAGGAGTATACACAATTGTAATTGCAACAAAAGAGGGTAATATAGAATCACATAAATTTATCAAAAAATAAAAATGATGAGAAAGCTTATTCACCTAATTATTAAAAAACTTTTTATTGACCCCAATATTAATTAAATAATTAGCCACAAGATGATAAATTTTCTTGTGGCTATTTTTAATTAGAGCCTGTTTAAATTTTATTCAACAAAAGTTTTATAGCGGATAATTTGACCATATTTTCAGAATTTTCCATGAGCAGCTCATAATTTCTGCACAATCTTCTGTCATTATCAAACCACGAGAAAGTTCGTTCAATAATCCATCTTTTTGAGATGGGTTTGAATTCCGTCTTATTTTCAACCCACCAACACAAAGAATTAATTTTGAAGAAATTAATAGAAATATGCTTTCAGCGCTTGAGCTTGAGCTCAGAAGTGTAGAGTACTTGCGACTTGTCCTTGATAGTGTCGTACTTCAACCATTTTATTTGAGGGTTAATTGTTCCTGCAACACTAATTTTCACATCTCCCAATTGATTTTGGGTATGCTTATAGCGAAGCTCTTTATTAATAAGTGGGATGTGGTAGACAGTAATCAAGCCGGGACCATCTTTCTCATCATTAAAAGAGTACTTCCTGTCTTTGAATTTAGACATCTGGGGTTTGATTTGATCCCTGTTTTTGAAATAGTATACCGGGTTTTTCAAATGATAAGCCATCAAAAAAAATAGAAAAAAGCAACCCACTCCGAAAATGAGCCGGTCACTTTTCAGGTTTTTAAAGTAAATCAACAAAAAAGAAAAAAAGAAAATAAGATTTGCAGCGGCCAGCATTCTAACATTCATTTCCTCAATCTGTTGAACCAGTCCGGATATAAACAATGTAACAGTATAGAAAATCGCAACAGTCCACAAAAGCCAATAGAAATCAACAATCAACGCATCTTTCTTCCGTCGGTATAACTTAACAAAGTATCCCAATAGAAAGAAATCCAAAACCATTATCAATAGTTGAAACCCAATACTCACCCAACTATTTGATGCGGGCTTTAAACCAATAAAAGGATCAACAACATTGGTTACGCCTAATAGATCGCGTAATATATATATTGGAAAATAATGAGCAGGCGCCCCACGAAGATTTTCTCCTGTAAAACTACTATAAGTGTAATAATTGAACCCCAAATAACATAGAATCCCTATTCCTGCGAAAACCAACACCCAAAAAAGGTCCCTTTCAGAGTCTAATTTTCTATTGAGCAGCTTTACCATAAGCCAAAAAGCACCAATTCCCATGTAAATATATATCCCTGAATAACGCACTGTGAACAGTGCCACCAATATCAAGGTTGTAAAAACAATGAATTTTCGCGAGCAGATTTTTTCATGAAATCTTTGATGAAGCAAGAACATCAAAAAATAAGTAAAAAAGAGAAAAGGACCTTCTGAAACGGCTAGGTTTAAAGAAAAGAACATTGCCTTACCGGTAAAAAGCAATACGGTCTCACGAAAATAAAAGCGTTTGAAATGAGAAAACAGCAGAATAATTACCACCATAGTGATATTCAACATTTTCACTGCCCAAAAATAGTCCTGAAAAACAAAGTGGAAAATCCAGATCACCACCGGGTAACCCAAAGGGAAAAGATTAGCTTTAAGTGCCGGCAAATCGGAAGCAATTCCAAAATAGGAAAGACTGTCGTATCCAATACCTCCTGATGATAGAAAAAATGAGTTTAAAAAATAGAACACCACAGCAATCACGGCCAAATAGCTATACTTATTCATAAGAAACTTTGGATATTTTTTTGTTCGGCAAATTTGCAAATTTTAAAATTTTTAACTTGATTTTCAACTTTTAATATATATTTGTACTTACAAAAAAATCGAAACAAGAGTGAAAAAAATTTTACTTTTCCTATTATTCTCACAGTTCTTTTTTTCTCAGCAGTGGAGCATTTCCTTTGCAGAAAGAAACGCACTGATCAGTATCTATAACTCAACTTCCGGTGACCAATGGAGCCAGAAATGGGACATGCAAAAAGACCCTAAATATTGGTATGGTATAAAAATAAAAAATGGAAGTGTAACCGAGATCAATCTTAGAGGAAACGCTTTAAAAGGTAATTTCCCACAACAGGTTTCACTTTTCAACAATCTTCAGAAACTTGACTTAAGCTCGAACCAACTTACCGGCGACATTCCTCAATCTTTAGGTGCATCAACAGGACTTGTACGGCTCGACATTAGCAATAACAGATTTACAGGCGATCCAACTGCGGCGTTGCTTCCGCTGACCAATTTGACTGAGCTTTCTATTGGCAATAATAATTTTGCCATCGGAGACATTGAGACTTTTTTACAAAATTTTCCCAAGATTGAGACGCTTGATCTCGCGCATATCGGTTTAACCGCAGTTCCCCAAAATTTATCTCAAATCCCGAAGCTCACCGCTCTCAACCTGAGCAACAATTCGCTTTCGCAGAATTTCGGCAACCTTTCTGCCTTGATTTCCCTTCAGGAGCTTGACCTTTCTGGGAATGGTCTCACAAAGATCCCCAGTGAAATTGCTCCCCTTACCAGACTAACTTCCCTAAATGTGGGCAATAATTTATTTACAACGAATTTTGCAGGACCATTAGCGAGTTTACTTAACCTCCAATGGCTTTCATTTCAGGGCAACCAAATTTCTGATTTCCCTGCAGAACTTTCCCAGCTTACCAAATTGATCCATCTTAATTTTGCTGATAACAAGATCAGTTCCGGGTTCCAACAACTACGGATTCTGAAAGACTTGGAGCAGATCTTCTTAGACAAAAACCTGATCACCACTTTCCCCGAAACTTTGCTTCAATTGAGAAATCTTCAAATGCTATCTCTAACCAATAACCAAATCTCTGGTGAAATACCTGACAATATTCCCGCGTTGACATTTTTAGATAATAACCGTTTCACAAAACAACAGATCAAGAACTTTATCCTTAAGGAAAAACAGCTCGCAGATTTTACCTATTCGCCTCAAAGATACGATGACCCCTTAACGATTGCAGTTAATCCGGGTGCACCGGCTAATCTCCAGCAATCACTTTCCGGTCCTGAATTCCAGTTCACATGGTTCAAAAATCTTGACCAAAAAACAAATGTCACCTCTGAAAACTATTATTTAAACAGTACGAGAGAAGAAGATTTTACGCAATACACTTGTGAAGTTTATTATTTTGAACAACTTCCGAAAGAACTAATGGAAGTCGCATTCTATCGCGAACCAATCACACTTACTAAAGAACTTGCGACCGCAGAAATCAACCGCGAACTGGTTGTTTATCCAAATCCGGCGACTGATTTCATCAATATCAAGTCAATGAAAATCGATATCGAGAAAGTTTTCATCCACGATTTGAGCGGCAAGATGGTCTATTCCGGAAACGAAAGAAGAATCAGCGTAAGTCACCTTCCGTCTTCAACTTATGTGATTTCAATTAAAACTTCCGACGGTGTAAAATCGTTCAAGTTCATCAAACATTAATTGATAATCTTTATTGGAATAACAATCTGAATAGTTTTTGTCAATCGGTTAAACTTTCAGTCCTCCATTTATTTCCGTAACTTTGTAGAAAATAAAAAGTTATGAAAAATTCCATTATCATTGGCTTAAAGGAAAGTGACTGTAAGCAGATTTCCGAAAAATTAAACATCCTTTTGGCAAACTATTCCGTTTTTTACCAGAACACGAGAGGAGCTCACTGGAACATTAAGGGCGACCAGTTTTTTACCCTTCATCCAAAATTTGAGGAGCTTTACGACAACCTGGTCTTGAAAATTGACGAGATCGCGGAAAGAATTCTGACACTCGGTGCAACGCCTAACCACAACTATTCCGACTATCTGAAACTTTCAAACATTGGTGAAAGTAAGGAAGTGAGCGATGCCACAAAATGTGTGGAGAATATTTTGGGTTCCTTTAAAATCATTATCGATTTGCAGCGTGAACTTCTTGACATTACCGAAAAAGCCGGCGACGAAGGTACCAACTCTCAAATGAGCGACTATATCACCGAGCAGGAAAAAGAAGTGTGGATGTACAACTCCTACCTTGGCAAATAATTTATGATAAGCAATGCAGGATAAATCGTCTGGGAAACCGGACGATTTTTTTTATTAACTTTAATTAAATTTGTTGAAAATACCGAAATGGCTCAAGTAAAACTCCACTCCATCCTCGATAACGACTTCTACAAAATTACGATGCAGAACGCGGTGGTAAAACTTTTCCCCAACGAAAGGGTGAAATACCAGTTCATCAACCGTGGCAAACACAACTTCCCGAAAGGTTTTGATGAAGAACTCAGAAAATGCATCGACGCAATGGCGGATCTGAAGCTGACCAAATCCGAGAAGAAATTCCTGCGCGAAACCTGTCCGTATCTCGATTTGCCTTATCTCGATTTTCTTGCCGGTTATCAGTACGATCCTTCGGAAGTGAAAATTAAGCAAATCGAAAACGATATCGAAGTTACCGTTGAAGGAGAATGGTACCGCACGATTCTTTGGGAAGTTCCAATTTTAGCGCGCATCTCGGAGTTGCATTACGTAATGAACCAAATGGAAAGAGATTCCAACGAAACCGTGATGGAGAAAACCCTTGAAAAAGCCAGCCAACTCACGAAACTCGGCGTTACTTTCGCGGAATTCGGAACCAGAAGAAGGCATTCCTACAACGTCCACGATTTGGTGGTAAAAGCATTGGTTCAGGACAAAAACTCAACCTTCATCGGAAGTTCCAATGTGCACTTCGCAATGAAGTATGGCGTAAAACCCATCGGAACCCATGCTCACGAATGGTTCATGTTCCACGCCGCGGAATTTGGATTCAAAATGGCAAACGCCCTTTCCCTCGAACACTGGGTGGATGTGTATCGCGGCGATTTGGGAGTTGCGCTTTCCGACACTTATACAACCGATGTTTTCTTCCAACAGTTCGACAAGAAATTCGCAAAACTTTTCGACGGGGTTCGTCACGACAGCGGCGATCCTTTGGAGTTTGCCGATAAAACGATTGCACATTACAAAAACAACGGCATCAATCCGTTATTCAAATACATTATCTTTTCCGACGGCTTAAATCTGGAAAAGGTCGAAGAAATCACCCAGTACTGTCGCGGAAAAATCGGAATCTCTTTCGGAATCGGAACCAACTTAACCAACGATGTCGGACTAAAACCAATGAACATCGTGATGAAACTCATCGCAGCACAATCGATTAACGGTGATTGGATTCCAACGGTGAAACTTTCCGACGAACACGGGAAATATACAGGCGACCCAAAAATGATCGAATTGGCGAAAGAGTTTTTAAGAATCAAGGAATAGAGGGAAGTTGGGAGTCGGAAGTCAGAGGTCCGAAGACGGAAGATGAAAGACAAAAGAAAAAATAATTAATAATTAAAATCCACACCTGCTAATAATTGATTTTGGCAGTAAGAAGTCCGCAATATTCCCCTCCTTTGGAGGGGTGTCCGAAGGTCGGGGTGGTTTACAAAATCACATAAAAACTAAAAAAAATGAAAAACCCTTTCTACTACATCATTCCGCTATTTCTTATCGTCTCCTGTTCTACCCAAAAAGACGCAAAAGACAGTTCCGAAAAATCAAAAATCTCCTTCGATCAAAAACTTGCAGACTCTCTCGGCGCTGATCAGTACGGAATGAAACCTTACGTAATCGTCATCCTAAAAACCGGGAAAGCCAACATCACCGACAAAGAAAAACTCAACGAACATTTCCGCGGACATATGGAAAACATCCGCCGCTTGGCAAAAGAAGGCAAACTTACTTTAGCGGGACCGTTCTCCACCAAGAACGAAAGGGAGTACCGCGGGATTTTCATCTTTAACGTAAAAACAAAAGAGGATGCAGAAAACCTGGTGAAAACCGATCCTGCAGTTATTGCTGGAGTTTTCGATTACGAAGTTTATCCTTGGTACGGTTCTGCAGCTTTACCGATGTTTTTGAAGTACCACGAAAAAATTGCGAAAGAGAATCCGTAAACTCATCCAAAGTACAAATACCTTTCGTATTTTTGAAAAATGGAGTTGACTTATTTAATTATCGGATTTGTTGCAGGCGGAATCTTGGGTGCTGCGATCTTGTATTTTGTATTGAAATCATCGATGGTTTCGAGAAATACTCATGAGGAACTCAACAATCTTTTCATTAGAAATTCATCAGATCTGGAAAATTCGGGAAGGGAAATCTCAAAGCTGAACGACCACATTAATTCCGAAAAAGAAATCAACCGACAGCAAACAGAACTGCTTCAAAATCTGCGAAATGAAATCGCTAAAATCAATGCAGTAAATGAATCACAAACTTCTACACTTAAAAATCAGGTAGAAATTAATGAAAAACAATCTTCTGAAATTCGTGAACTGACCAATGAAAAGCAAAATCTCTTCGCCTTAAAATCGGAGCTCGCCGCAAAAAATGAGGGTTTGGAAAAACTTCTGCAGGACCAAAAAGAAGAAATCGTCAAACTACAGGAAGCTGCGAAGAATGAATTCAAAATTCTCGCAAACGAAATTCTCGAAGAAAAAACGAAAAAGTTTACTGAAACCAATAAAGAAAATCTCGATTCTATCCTAAAACCTTTGGGAGAAAATATCGAACTTTTTAAAAAGCGGGTAAATGAAGTGTATGAAAATGAAGCAAAACAACGCTTTTCACTCGGCGAAAAAGTAAAAGAACTCGCACAACTCAACCAACAGATTTCCGAAGACGCCAAAAAACTGACCCGTGCTTTGAAAGGCGAGGCAAAAACCCAGGGAAATTGGGGCGAAATGATTCTGGAAAGCATTCTGGAAAAATCAGGTTTGGTAAAAGGTCGCGAATATTTTCTGGAACATGAACTTCGCGATGAAGACAACAAGGCACTTTTCTCCGAGTTTTCTGGCAAAAAAATGCGTCCAGATGCTGTGGTAAAATATCCCGACGAAAGAAATGTGATCATCGATTCAAAGGTTTCGCTCACCCATTTTTCGGAATTGGTGGATGAAACCGATGCGGAAATGTATCAAATCAAACTCAACCAACATCTGAATTCCATAAAAAACCACATCACGGAACTTTCCAAAAAAGCTTACGACGATTACGGAAAATCGCTGGATTTCGTGATGATGTTTATCCCGAGCGAACCGGCTTATATTGCAGCAATGCAGGCCGACCAAAATCTGTGGAATTTCGCTTACGAAAGAAGAATTTTGCTTTTAAATCCGAGCAATTTAATTACTTCATTAAAGTTAATTGCCGATTTGTGGAAACGCGAATATCAAAACCGAAATTCCATGGAGATCGCAGAGCGCGGCGCAAAACTCTACGATAAATTTGTGGGTTTTGTAGAAAATCTGGAAAAAGTCGGTAAAAATATTGACCAGGCAAAAAATGCTTTCAACGACGCCTACAAACAGCTTTCCACAGGAAACGACAATTTGGTCATTCAAACCCAAAAACTGAAATCTTTAGGAATCAAAAACAAAAAAGATTTACCACAAAGTTTAGTGGATAACTCGCAGAATTTGCTGGATTTTAATGAAGAATAACATGAAGAAAATAGTTCTTATTCTGATTTTTTTGCCTCTATTCTTTTTTAGCCAAAACAAAAAAGACATTTGGAAACCTTTCACTTATTTTATAGGAACATGGAAAGGCGAAGGAAAAATGAATGGGAAAGCCGGCAAATACGAAAGAACCTATCAATTTATTTTGAATAAAAATTTTATCGAGGTTAAAAACAAATCGGTTTATCCACCACAAAACGGAAGGAAAGAGGAGGTTCATGAAGACATTGGCTAAATCAGTTATGATAAGGTCTTGAAGAAATTCAAACTGCGGCAATTTCATGTGGAAAGCTTTGTGAATGAATATGTTGCCAAAAACATTTCAGAAAAGGACATCGATTTTGAAACCGAAAGTATTGAAAATATTCCCAATGGATTTCGTGCCAAGGAATCTTATAAAATCCTGAATTCTAAAACATTTACCGAAACTTTTTCCATTTCCGAACCTGGAAAAGATTTCGAAACTTACTCTGAAGTCACACTGCGAAAGGTAAAATAATTCTACTTTTGCAGCATGATGATCGAAAGCTTTCAAAACGAAAAAATAAAAAACCTTACGCGATTGATTTCCGACAACCGTTTCCGAAAGAAGTCAGGAGTTTTTGTGGTTGAAGGAAAACAGGAAAACGAAAGAGCGCTGAAGTTCGGCTTTGAAGTACAGGAATTTTTTATCTGCGAAAGCATCTTTAATGAAGATTTTCCAAAAGGGAAACGCAGCTTAGTTTCCGAAAAAGTGTACGAAAAGATTGCTTACCGCGGAAGTTCCGAAGGAATCATCGGAATATACCAAACTCCAAAAAACGATTTAGCCACTTTTAGTCCAAAAGAGAACTCGGCAATCATCATCGTTGAAGGAATTGAAAAACCGGGAAACTTGGGAGCGATCCTCAGAAGTTGTGAAGCTTTCGGAATCGACGGCTTGATCATCACTGATCCAAAAACGGATCTGTATAATCCGAATGTCATCCGCTCGAGTGTGGGTTGTCTTTTCGGGATGAATGTATTTACCGCGACAAACGAAACCACATCGCAATTTTTGGAAAAAAATAAATATACGATCTACTCAACCTTTATGGATGAAAGCGCAGAAGATCTGGATCAAAAGGATTTCACCAAAAAAACCGCAATTATCTTTGGAACCGAACATTCGGGAATCAGCGATTACTGGATGACAAAAACTCCAAACATCCTCATTCCGATGGTTGGCACAATTGATTCGCTGAATCTGAGCAATGCAGTTGCCATTACCTGTTATGAGATTCTACGGCAAAAAAGGAAATAAAAAAACCGCTTCTCTGAGAGAAACGGTTGTTTTCTTAAAAGTTATTACTAATTACTTAGTAGCTTCTTTTACAGCTTCTTTAGCATCTTTAGCAGCATCTTTAGCAGCGTCAGCAGCACCTTTAGCAGCATCAGCAGCACCTTTAGCAGCATCTTTAGCAACTTCAGCACCAGCAGCAGTAGTAGCAGCAGCAGCATCTTTAGCAGCGTCAACTGTTACAGCAGCAGCAGAATCAACAACAGCAGCAGCAGAATCAGCTACAACAGCAGCAGAATCAGTAGCAGCAACAGCAGCAGAATCAGCAGCGTTTGCAGTTTCAACAGTTTCAGTTTTTTTACAAGCTACAAGAGCTACAGCAGCGATAGCAGCTACGAAGAATGACTTTTTCATAATGAATTAAATTTAATTGTTTTGTTTGTTTAAAGTTTCGATTGTTCTGTTCACTCATTTGAACGTGACAAAGGTATAGCGAGAAAAAAATTTGTTTCGGAAAACTAATTGTAATATCTTTGTAAAATTGATTTACAAAATAACATAACTGATAATCAATCATTTAAATAACATTTAGCAATTGAGCGATTTAGATATTTTACATTTCGAACAGCTAAAAAATGAGGTTCAGGCCAAATATTTAGAAAACCACACCCCTTCTAACGACGAAATTTCGAAGTGGAAGGGAATCGACATTATCTATTTCCAGGAAGATCTGCGGAAAATAGCGAAAGGAAATATCTCTGAAAAGTCATTTTACACCTACTTTAAAACTTCACCAGTCACTAAGCTTCCAAGGATTGACATGCTCAATATCCTCAGTGTTTATGCGGGATACGTCTCTTGGTACGACTTTAAGAAAAATCATCTTTTCGCTAATGAAATTTTGAAAGATGAAGAAGAATCCGTAGAAGAAACAGCTATTGAAACTGAATTTTTTAATAAAAATCCAACTTCTGAACAAAAAGAAGAGAAAACCACTGAAAACTCACCTATTTTAACAGAAACAAAATCTGATTTACAAAAAATCAACACTGATATTCAATCCGTTAAAGTAAAAAAGTCGGAATTTTCAACCTACGATACTTCTGAGCAAAAATCAACTTTATCAATTGTAAAAAAATATCTTTGGTTGGGTATTTCGGCAGTTTTGGCGGTTTTTGTAGGTTTACTGGGTTTCAAAGATGAGCTGTTCAGCAAGAAATTTTATTACAGCTTTATCGATGCTGACCGAAACTCAAAAATCAACGCGGAACTCCAGGTTCAAATCTTACGGGAAAACGAATCCCCTATTCTATACGTTGCGAAGCCGAACGAACCCTTTGTTTACACAACCAAGACCAAAAAACTCACGATGGTGGTTTCGTCGCCTTATTATAAGACAGATACCATTTACAGAAATCTTGAAACTGCTCCGGAAGCTGAAAACATCGAGCTAAAACCCAACGATTATGCTCAGATGCTCTATTTCTATACCCGAAACATCAAAGATCTGAAACGCAAACGACTGGAACTCAATAACCTAATTAGCGACGTAGCTACGATTTTTCAGGTTTTTGACAATGATACTTACGGCGTGGAAACAATGGACAAACAACGGTATATCAGTTTGGTAACTTTGCCGACAACTTCCCTTGAAAATCTGGAAGTTATTGAAATTAAGAATGATAAGTTCGGAAAAATTAATATGATTAAATTTAAAATCACCTCCGATGAAAAGAAATAGCATATTTTTTCTACTGATCTCCCTTTTCTTTTTAATGACTGGCTGCAAGAAGGAAAGCACGGAAATGTCAGATCTTCAAAAGGTTAGAAACAACAATAACAAGAAAAGCTATCCTGTCACCAAAATGGACAGCGCGCAAGCGATTTCATTCATAACCAAACAGAAAATCCAAGAACTGTTGGATCTATCGACGCTTTATACATCGGGAAACCGCGACACAGAAATCGATTCCGTGATTTATGCACAAATGAAAAGTTACTTTGCGGAAGCGGACTCGAATAAACTAAAACCTATTTTAAAACAACTTGATAGTTTTAGGGTAAAATCCGCAAAAGTCGGTAATATCGATGTATCAAAAGAAATCCGCGGAAAGGACACGCTTGATTTTGCCAAGTTCAGCGTGGAATATTTTGATAAAAACGACCGGTCAATCGGTGTATTTCAGAAAAATGCACAGTATATGCTGAAACTTTCTCCAGTAAAATTCAAAAAAGAATTTAAGTTCTATTTCGTAGATTTCGATGTTCAGCCACCGAAAGACAGCACATCTGTCGGTATAACCAAATAATCGAGAGGAATATCGTTTTCCCAAACATCGTCAACTTTTTCTTCGGGAGTGAAGAAACCGACGCCAACTTTCATACAATTGGAATTAATTCCTGAAAAGAAACCGTCGTAGTATCCTTTTCCGTAACCCACTCTATTTCCTTGACTATCACAGTATAAAAGAGGTGTGACCACAAAATCAAAATCCTTTACGGGTGAATCCTCGTTAATTTCAGGTTCGGCAATTCCCCATGAGCTTTTTATTAATGGCGTATCCCGCGTTATCTCAATCGAAATTAATTTCTTCCGAAAAATCTTGGGTACAAACACCCGAATTTGATGATCGAAAAAATAGTTTAGAAACAGAGAAGTGTCCACTTCTCCCTTTTCGGGAATGGACAAGAAACAATGAACCTTTTGATTTTCAACGGGTTTAAATTGTAAAACAAAATTTTCTAAGATTTTTTGGGAGAGAGTCAAAACCTCATCATGCGACATGGATTCTCGTTTTTGGAGATATTTTTTTCTGAGGTCTGACTTCTTCATAATGGTAATTTTTGCCAAAAATACAAAAAAGATTGCGCTCCTACGGAGCGCACCACGTAAACCAATCATCCAATCTAAACAGATTGAACTCCTACGGAGTTCTGAAAACCGTAACCACAATCTATATTTCCTTCACCGAAATAATCTTCACAGGGCACGCTTTCGCTGCCTTTTCGCAAGGTTCGAAAGCTTCAGGATTCGGAACCTTGATTGTGTGGAAACCCTTTTTATCAACCGATTTCAGCAAAACCGACTTGCCGTCTTTTTTAGACATGCGAAAATACTCCGGTGCAAATTCTGCACAGTAATTACATCCGATACATTTGTCGCGCTGAAGTGTGATGATAACCATATCTTTATATAAGAAACAAGATACAAGGAAAAAGACACAAGATACAAGGAAAAAGACACACGTGGAAAAACTGGAATTATAACTACCTTTTCAACAAACAAACAAACAAAATAAATAACTATCAATAAAGCTTGCCAACTTTTCCCTTCTCTTTTTTTCTTTTTTCTTTCTTCTATTTACCTTTTACTTGTCTCTTTTTACTTGTATCTTGTTTCTTCAAATTTTACGTTTTCACGATTTTATAGAGTTTGTCGCTTGGTCTTACTCTGAAATCGGTTTTGAACGTGATGACATCTGATTTAGTGGCTTTTTCGGCTTCAGGTTTTTGGTCCACCTGCATCGCTTCCATTACCATTTCCTGCGAACCTGTTGTGGGTCCCTGAATCAGAACTTTATCGCCGATGTTCAGGTCGTAAGCTTCAATAAGGAATTCCGCGATATTGGATTTGGGGTAGAAATGTCGTCCCTTTCCGATATAAACTTTTTTCTGAGTCGCGGCAGAACCTGAAATTGCAGACCATTCCCCCAATTTCTGTCCGAGATAGTAACCGCTCCAAAATCCTCTGTTGTACACAGTTTCCAGCTGCTTCATCCAAACCTCAACATTTTCCTGGCTGAAAGTACCGTCGGCAATGGAATCAATCGCCTCTCTGTAGCATTTTGTCACCGTTGCAACATATTCGGGAGCTCTTCCGCGTCCCTCAATTTTCAGGACTTTAACACCTGCATCCACGATCTGGTCGAGGAATCCGATCGTACATAAATCCTTTGGCGACATCATATATTCGTTGTCGAGTTCGATTTCGAAACCGGTTTCCTGATCGATTACAGTGTATTTTTTTCGGCAGTTCTGTTTGCAGGCACCTCGGTTTGCAGAAGAATTGTGCGAATGTAAACTCAGATAACATTTACCCGAAACCGCCATACAAAGCGCGCCGTGACCAAAGATCTCAATTTCTACGAGATTTCCGCTCGGACCTTTTACCTGTTCTTTTTCAATCTGGTCGCAGATTTTCTTGATCTGGGTAATTGAAAGCTCGCGCGACATCACCATCGTATCGGCAAAAAGTGCATAAAACTTCACCGTTTCGAGATTGGTAATATTGATCTGGGTTGAAATATGAACTTCCATCCCGATTTGTCTTGCATAGCTGATTACCGCCTGATCCATTGCGATCACCGCAGTCAGGTTGGCTTCTTTCGCCTTATCCAAAAGCGTTTTGATGATGGACAAGTCGTGGTCGTAAATAATCGTATTTAAAGTAAGGTAGGTTCTCACCCCTTTTTCTGAGCATCTTCTGGAGATTTCGGGCAAATCGTCGATTTTGAAATTCATCGAAGCTCTCGCTCTCATATTGAGCTGCTCCACACCGAAGTACACCGAATCTGCACCATTGTCTATCGCTGCCTGAAGCGAGGTAAAATCACCTGCAGGAGACATCAGCTCTATTTTTCCCGTTGCCGTCATCAAGATAAAATTTTATAAAGTTGATCTGATAGACGAACTCTAAAAGGAACGGCAAAAGTAATCTGATCGCCTTTTTCTGCAGCTTGGGCAGGTTGTCCGTTAGCAAATATTTCAGAAAGTGTAAGTTGTTGTTCACCTGTTGTCGGTCCCGAAATCAGTATGGGATCGCCTACTGCTATATTACCTTTTTCGACGAGGAACTGTGCGATTTTGGATTTGGTAAAGTAATGTTCTGCTTTACCAATCAACTCTTTTTTAACTTTAAGCTTTTGACGGATGTCTTTGCTTTCTGCTTTTGCTAAAGGTTGATCGGACACATTTCCTGAACGCTTAAATTTCAAAGCTTCGGATTTTCCTTTTCTGAAGATCTTGTTTCCAACCTGCAAACCTTTCCTCAATTTTACCTGTTCGTCAACTGATAGATGAATCGTTTCTTGGCATTCTGCGGAGCAACAATTTTCCATCGCGGCTTTACATTCATCACATTGAATAAACAATAAATGACACGCGTCGTTCGCGCAGTTTGTGTGGTTGTCGCATGGTTTACCGCATTGGTGACACTGCGAAATAATATCGTCGGTAATTCTTTCTCCCAAACGGTGGTCGAACACAAAATTCTTCCCAATGAACTTGCTTTCAATGCCTTCTTCCTTGATTTGACGGGTGTATTCAATAATTCCGCCTTCCAACTGATAGACATTTTTAAATCCCTGATGTTTGAAATAGGCACTCGCTTTTTCGCAACGGATTCCACCAGTACAGTACATCAGCAGATTTTTATCTTCTTTAAAATCCTTCAGCTGTTCGTTGATGATCGGCAAACTTTCGCGGAAACTTTCCACATCGGGAGTAATTGCGCCTTCAAAATGGCCGACTTCACTCTCGTAATGGTTTCTGAAATCCACCACAATTGTATCTGGATTTTCGAGTAAGGAATTGAATTCCCGAGCTTTAAGGTGAATTCCTTTATTGGTAACATCGAAGGTTTCATCATTCAGACCATCGGCTACAATTTTATTTCGGACTTTTATCGTTAATTTTAGAAAGGAGTAATTGTCCTGTTCCACCGCGATGTTGAGACGGATTCCTTTCATAAAATCATATGCTTCGAGGGTTTCGCGAAAAGCGTCGAAATTTTCGGCAGGAACACTCATTTGCGCATTGATTCCTTCGTGGGCAACATAAATTCTGCCTAAAGCATCAAGTGCGTTCCAGGCAATAAATAGTTCGTCGCGAAATTTTTTGGGATCTTCGATTTTGGCGTACGCATAGAAAGACAAAGTAAGCCGCTCTTTGCCGGCTTCTTCGATAAGTTTTGCTCTTTCTTCTGCGCTTAAAGTGTTGTACAGTTGCATGCTATAAACGTTTTAAGTGAGAAAATTTTCGCAAAGATAAGGAAATTGCACGTTTTTGTTTTTATTCCTTAAAATAAGGTTTAATGAATCATTATTTTATCCCTCCAAACTTCTTGATCACTTTGAATGCTGTAATACAAAATCCCTTTAGTTAGGTTTTTGATTTGGAATTCTTTATTGCTTTCAATTCTTACAGAGTCGAGCAGTCTTCCTGAAGCATCGTAAAAACTGACATTATAAGTTTTAGAAGAATTTCCATGAATTTTGAAAACTCCACGATCCGCTAAATAAATGATTTTAAGGGCGTTACTAATTCCTGTTTCTTTAGTTGCCATGACCCAATTGCAGGATTTCGGCGAAAAAGCATCTTCAAAACATTCCAGAAAATTACCTCCTTCGAAAATAGGTCTTCCCGGCTTGAAAAGCAATCCGGAACTCGAACCAATTCCTTCATAAATTCCCACGTAATCTTCAATCCGAAAGATTCTGACATTTCTATCAAAAACATCTCCATACCCAATGCTTTCGATTGATAATTTAGGGACTGAATTAGCTCCCGTAAATGGAAAATTATTCGGATAATTGTCACCCACGTTGATGGAAAAATCATACAGCAAGATCTCAGAATTGGTATCTTCGTCAAAATAATAAACCTTTTTCTGAGCAATATCTTCCCGCAGTAAATTATAAAAAACATCCGGATTCGTTTGTGGAGTACATGGCAAGTAACGGTCACGTGTATAACAGTACAGATTTGAATAAATCTTTTTGTAAGTGATTCCGTTTTTCACTTCCTCTCCATTGATAAATCGGTAATAGTAGTAGTTTGGACTTGGTGAGTCAAAATTATACTCTTCATTTCGTTCGTACCACTTATTACCATCCTGCAAAAGAGGGCGGTAATTTTGCGAAAAATACATAGCAGTATAAAAGATCGCTAAAACTAATAGTTTTGCCTTCATCACCATTTTTTTTGATTCTTATAACTCTGTATAAATATACTTCAAAACATTCCGATCAATTTCCGTAAAAGGGACTTTCCTTCTCGCCATCGCCTTTTCTGCAACTTCGTAAGCTTTTTCGAGTTTGAATCTTTCATCGCCCTTCATTCCACCCCAAGAGAAGTTTTCGATTAGATTTGGCGGGAATCCGCTTTTGAAGATATTTGCACCAACACCAACTACTGTACCTGTATTCAACTGAGTATTGATCGCAGTTTTCGAGTGGTCACCCATAATTAAACCGGCGAACTGAAGTCCGGTGTTCACAAATCTTTTTGCACGGTAGTTCCAGAGTTTCACTTCCGCATAATTATTTTTAAGGTTGGATGAATTGGTATCTGCACCGAGATTGCACCACTCGCCAATTACGGAATTCCCGACAAAACCGTCATGTCCCTTATTAGAATATCCGAAAATGACGATATTGTTGACTTCACCACCAACTTTTGAATGAGGACCGATCGTGGTCGCTCCATAGATTTTCGCCCCTAAATTAAATTTCGAATCCTCGCAAAGCGCGATCGGACCGCGAAGATTACAACCTTCCATTACTTCTGCATTTTTTCCGATGTAGATTTTTCCGGTTTTGGTGTTTAAAGTGGAAAACTCGATGGTCGCACCTTCTTCGATGAACAAATCTTTCTTATCGCCAAGAAAACCGTTGGTGGAAGAAAGTTCCTGAGAATTTCTGTTTTTGGTCAAAAGTTCGAAATCGAAATCGATCGCTTTTTCATTAAAGGAAAATAAATCCGTCGGTTGTTTGAAAAAAAGAAGCTCCTCGTGGATATCGGTCATTTTTTCGATCTGGTTGAGTGAGAAGTTCTCCATATTTACTTTTGCGGCAAGCAATTCATTTTCGTAAACCAAAGCTTCGCCCAATTTCAGCTCTTTTATTTGATTCAGCACATTTTCCGTAGGAAGAAAATTGGGAACAATGAAAAGCCCTTCCTTTTTTTCAGGTTTTGAAAACTTTTCCTGAAGATAATCTTCGGTAATAAAGGATATTTCTGATGCGTCTAAAAGTTTTTGCCATCTTTCGGAAAAAGTCAGAATCCCGCAACGCATCTCTGCGACGGGTCTCGTGAAAGTTAGCGGCAGAAAATCTTCCCAAAACTGGGCATCGGAAAAAACAAGTTGCATATAATTGAAGTTAATGTTTAGAATTTCAAATTTACAACAAAAAAAGTCTCTCAGAATGCTGAAAGACTTTAAATATTTTTAAAATTCTACAATTACTTTGCGAATTTCTTGTACTTGTTCATAAACTTGTCAACTCTACCTGCAGTGTCAACCAACTTCACTTTTCCGGTGTAGAAAGGGTGAGAAGTTGAAGAGATTTCCATTTTGATCAAAGGATAAGTTTCTCCTTCGTACTCGATGGTGTCTTTAGTTTCTGCAGTAGATTTGCAAAGAAACATCTCGTCGTTACTCATGTCTTTGAACACGACTAATCTATAATTTTCTGGGTGAATTCCGTTTTTCATAACTGATTGTTTTAAAATTAATTATACAAAATTCGCTTTGAAATGAGTAATGGATTTTTCTCTGCTGAATTTTAGGTTGCAAAAGTACAAATATTTTTTTTATCTGCAAACACGGAATTAAGAAATGTAAAAATTTTAGCGCTTGTTTAAATTTTCTAAATAAACCTAAATTTGATTACCCCGTCCCTAAAGGGAGCAAATAGGGGTTTACTTCGGAGGAAATTTTCCGCCCTTTAGGGACGGGGTAAAGAAAATTTCCGAGATCATATTTTTTTGAATAAAATTTAAACATGCTCTCCCGATTCGACAATTTTAATTAAATTTGAAACCTACATAGATTTTTCAGAAATGAGCAAGAAATTCACCACCATATTCGGTTTTTCATTTTGGGTTCTCCTTACGGCGATCGCCTGTAAGAGAGACGATATTAATTTTGAGACACCGTCGCAGCTTTTAAGATTTTCAGCCGACACTGTTTTTTGTGACACGGTTTATAACCAGGTTCGATCAGAAACCTATGCGGTGAAAGTTTATAATACCGAAGACAAGGACGTAATGATCCCGAAAATCTCCCTCGAAAGCGGAAGTGGCTCACTTTACCGAATCAATGTGGATGGAAAAGCAGGGACTGAATTCACCAATGTTCCTTTAAGAAAGAAAGATTCGCTCTATGTTTTTGTAGAGATCGCGCCTGTTGCAAACGCTCCCGAAGCAATCGCTGAAGACCGCGTACTTTTCCAGACTCCTGCAGGAAACCAGCACGTGACGCTGTTTTCCGTAGTTCAGGATGCGGAATTCTATATCCAGACCGAAACCAATCCGAATATTTTAAGCGCCAATACTTCTTGGACGAACAATAAGGCAAAAATTATTTTCGGCGACCTGACTTTGGCGGAAGGAAAAACCCTCGACATCCAACCCGGAACGAAAGTTTATTTCCACAAGAACAGCGGATTGAAAATTTCTAAGAGCTCAATTCTGAATGTGAATGGAAGTTTGGGCAATGACGTAATTTTCCGAGGTGACCGAAACGATACGAGATACGATACCATCCCGAAAAACTGGAACGGAATTTCGCTGGACGAGAACGCAGTATTAAACATGAACTACGGAAAAGTTTTCGGGGGAACCCGCGGAATTGAACTGAATAAATCTACTGCAACCATCGACAATTCGATTATCCACACTCACCAGGAATACGGGATTTTTGCGGTGAACTCTACACTAACTGCAAGAAATCTGGTGATGAACAATTGCGGAAATGCAGATTTGGGAATTTTCAAGGGCGGAACCTACAATATCCTCCACTCCACTTTTGCCAATTATTGGAGCATGAATTCTGCGCTGGCTGGTTTGGGAATTTTTGCGACCAATGAATATCAGAATGGAACTGCAACCGAACAGGGACCATTAACGCTGAACATCAGAAACTCCATTATTTACGGAGACAAGGAAAACTCGATTGTATTTAAACCAACTACGGGACAAACCTTTAATTATACCTTCCAAAACTGTTTGGTGAAAAACGGCGCGACTCCTGGCTACAATCTCGATGCAGCTTCCATAAAAAACCAGGATCCGAAATTCGAAAATTACTTTACCCACAAAATGAATTTACGGGTTAAAGCCGATTCCCCTGCAAAAGGAAAAGGAAATACCGCAGTTGCAGCAACAGTTCCGACCGATATTGTTGGAAATCCGAGAACTGTTTCTCCGACAATCGGGGCATATCAATAAGTGATAAGTGATGGGCGATAATATAACCAACCTTCAAAACGAAGTTGACGACTGGATCAAAAATGTCGGTGTGCGCTACTTCAACGAGTTGACCAATATGGCGATGCTCACGGAAGAAGTGGGTGAAGTGGCAAGAATTATCGCAAGAAGATATGGCGAACAAAGCGAAAAAGAAACCGACAAAACTAAAGATTTAGGCGAAGAATTGGCAGATGTACTTTTTGTGACTTTATGTTTAGCCAACCAAACCGGAACCGACCTGCAAAGCGCTTTCGACCGGAAAATGAAGATAAAAACCGAACGCGATCAGGAAAGGCATCAGAATAATGAAAAGCTGAAAGAAAAGTGAATGGTGAATGCTGAGTCTGCTTCGCAGTGAATCGTGAATTTGCAAGAACCTCAAACTTTAAACCTCAAACTTTAGATCTCAAACCTCAAACGAATTATAGAATTTGCTACTCAAAAAATCTACCCTTAAACCCAACGAAACCATACAGATCAACGGTTCGAAAAGCATTTCGAACCGGCTTCTTATTTTGGGTAAACTTTTTGGCAATATTCTCTCTGAAAACCTTTCAGATTCGCAGGACACCCAACTATTACAGCAAGCTTTAAACAGCGATTCCGACCACATCGACATCCATCATGCAGGAACCGCGATGCGTTTTCTTACCGCATTTTTCGCGATTCAGGAAGGAAGAACCGTAACGCTAACTGGTTCCGACAGAATGAAACAACGACCGATCAAACCTTTGGTTGATGCCTTGCAGGATTTAGGTGCGGAAATATATTATCTGGAAAACGACGGTTTTCCTCCATTAAAAATTATTGGAAAGAACCTTAGAAAAAGTTTGGTTACGATTCCTGCGAATATTTCGAGCCAGTTTATTTCAGCATTAATGTTAATCGGTGGCGCGTTAGAAAACGACTTGGTCATCAATCTGACCGGTGAAATCACTTCGCGACCTTATTTGGAAATGACGCTGAAAATGCTCAGAACCATAGGAATCGAGAATTTCTGGGAAGGAAACACCATTCATATTCTTCCCGATATTCAGTCTGAAAAAAGTTCGCATCTCCTTAGATTTGTGGTAGAAAGCGACTGGAGTTCGGCGTCCTATTTTTATTCGTTGGCGGCGATTGGCAGAGAATGTATCAACCTGCAAAGTTTCCGGCAACATTCGTTACAGGGAGACTCCGCCTTAAAAGAAATCTATTGGGAAAACTTCGGCGTGAACACCATTTCCGAAGGTGCGGAAAGCAAAATTTCGCTTTTGCCGGAACATTATTTTTCCTTTCCCGAAAAAATTATGCTGGATATGAACAAGTGCCCCGATATCGCGCAAACTGTTTGTGTAACGGCGACCATATTAAAAATTCCTTTCGAGATCAGCGGACTTCATACCCTAAAAGTGAAAGAGACCGACCGTCTTCTCGCACTGAAAAATGAACTTTTTAAAATTGGGTGCATTGCCGAAATAACTGATGATTCGATTACCTCACATAAATTCTTTGAAATCAAGGAAAACGTCCACATCGAAACCTACAACGACCACAGAATGGCGATGAGTTTCGCGCCATTTTGTTTAGTTAGAGAGCTGTACATTGAAAATGAAGAAGTTGTGAAAAAATCGTATCCTGAATTTTGGAATGATTTTCGGCAAATTCTTCAGTAAAATTATAAAAGATCTATGACCATCATCATCACGGGAACATCTGCGGGAATCGGATTTGCATTGGCAGAATACTTTGGCAAAAAAGGTCACCGTGTATTCGGATTAAGCAGAAAAAATGTGGAGTCTGAATTTTTCACTTCAATCCCAACCGATATTACCGATCATTTACAAGTCGAAAAAGCGATTTCCGAAATCTTAAAATTGGAAACCAGAATCGACATCCTCATCAATAACGCCGGAATGGGAATGGTCGGTCCTGTTGAAGATTCCACTCAAGAAGAAATTTTGAAACTGTTTAATCTAAACTTGGTAGGATCGGTGCAGACGATGAGTGCAGTTTTACCAAAAATGCGGGAACAAAAATTCGGGAAAATCATCAACATTTCAAGTATCGGAAGTGAAATGGGACTGCCTTTTCGCGGATTTTACTCGGCATCCAAATCGGCTTTGGACAAGGTTACGGAATCGATTCGCTATGAAGTTTCCCCGTGGAATATCGAAGTTTGCGCACTCCATTTAGGCGACATTAAGACCAAAATAGCAGAAAACCGGGTGAAATCAAACGTTTCTGGTGCATACCAAAAAACTTTTGATAAAGTTTATGAACTGATGAACTCCCACGTTGACGACGGAACAGAACCTCTCGAAGTCGCTGAATACATCGAAAAACTTTTGAACAAAAACTCCTGGAAAGCACACTATTATTTCGGGAAATTCGGACAGAAGATCGGCGTTCCTTTAAAATGGATTCTTCCGCAAAAGATTTATGAGAATCTAATGAAGAAGTATAATAAAATAGGCTAAATTTTTCGTATATTCATCAAAGAAAAATTGGTTATGTTAGAAATTGCCTGCTTTGAACTCACCTCTGCCGAAACCGCCTTGAAATCGGTTGCAGACCGCATCGAGTTCTGTGCAAATCACGATTTGGGTGGGACAACTCCCAATTTTTATGAATTCCTCCATCTGAAAAGGCATTACGCAAAACCTGTTTACGTGATGATTCGACCGGAAGGTGGCCCGTTTTTTTATTCCGATGAAGAGTTTTTAGCAATGAAAAACAGCATTATCGCCTTCAAAGAAGGTGGTGCGGATGGTTTTGTTTTCGGCATTCTGGATCCCCACAACGAAATCGACAAAGAAAAAAATACCGAACTGATCGAACTTGCAGGTGATGTTCCCTGCACTTTTCACCGCGCATTCGACCGAACAAAGGATTTAGAAAAATCCATTAAAACCTTAATAGAACTTGGTTTCAGCACGGTCTTAACTTCAGGCGGGAAACCCAACGCAATGGAAGGAAGGGAGAAATTGAAAGAACTTATCGACGGTTATTCGCATAAAATAAATATCCTCATCGGAGGCGGGGTTCGCTCAGAAAATATAGCGGAACTGAAGTCTTTTACTGGCGGAACTTTTTTCCACTCCTCTGCAATTATGAAATACGACACTTTTGCAGATGATGGCGAGATTAAGAAGTTGAAGCAGCTGTCGTCGTAGTTATTCGCGAACAAGCGGCAACGTCGAACACCTCAACAATCCTCCCATTTTAGAAATCTCGCGGTACGGAATTTCTTCCACGGTCATTCCCCATTCGTTTCGCAGGTGGTCGTTCATTCGGGTGAAAGCTTTGTCGGACACCACAATTTCGGGCGAGATCGAAAAAATATTCGGGTACATTTCAAACATTTCCTCATCAGTGACGTGGAAGCAGTTTTCCTCACCGAAAATGTCGAGGATTAAAGTATAGTCGCTCTCGTCCACAAAACCGTTTTTATAGATAATGCATTTGTCTTTGCCAACTGGGTTGAAAGTACAGTCTAAATGCAGGATTCCCTTAAAAGGTTCCTTGTCGTTTTTCTTCAGTTCAAAATCGAGAATCCTTTTCTTTGGGAAATATTCTTTCAGGATTTCGATGGCGTATTCGTTGGTACGTGCGGTTTTGAAACTTCGGTAATCCTCGCTGTAGCACGTTCCGATGAAGAGATAGTCGTTCCAGACGATCACGTCGCCACCTTCAATGTGTGCAGTTTCAGGAAGATTGATGATGTCGCGCCATTTCACCTCCTCGAAGATTTTCTTATAGGCGTCCTGTTCATCGGCTCTGTCGGAGATTACATTAGAAATAATCATCTTGTCATCAATTACAAAAGCTACGTCTCTTGCAAAAACCTGGTTGTAGTTTTCGATAATTTCCGGACGGAAAACTTGCACATCATACTTTCTCAAAACCTTTTCAAATTCTGTCATTTCGTGGATGATGTCCTCTTCTTTTGGGTAGATTCCCTTTTGGATCGTGTCATAAGATTTTGCGTCGTAGCTTTCCTCAAGCGTCGGAATTTTTCCCATGGAACCAGGTTGACCCAATACGACGGATTTTAAGCGTGCAGTCTCGTTCTTGATGTTCAGTTTCATAAAAATGGTGCTTGCAACAAATTTAAAGAAAGCAATCGGAGTGGCGAAATTTTTTTCGGCTGACGATTTTTCCTATATTTTAGGGAATTTTGACAAATTTACCTGTTATAAGACACTAACCTGTCACGAAAAAAACCATCAAAAATTAAAATGGGATTAAAATCTTATAAATGCTGTTAAAATATCGTTAAAACTGAAACAAACGGGTTTTGGTTAATACTTATTTAGCATTAAATTTGTTCAGTAAACATTCAGAGTTTAAGATTGGTATATTGAAAAATATGGATAAGAAATTTTCTTTACCCCTCCCTAAAGGGTGGAAAATTTCTCTCAAAATTGATAGACTCAAAAGAAAAAGATAAATTATATGACGATGAAGAATAACCTAAAAAAACTGATTCCTTATGCTTTCGTGGGTGTGATCTCAGGAGCGACTACTTTTGGTGCGATTAATTATTTCGGGGTGAAGAATAGTGATTCCGAGTTTTCTTATTTTGCGCCGAAAAACAATAGCGATGCAAAGTTTGCATCATTCAATATGACGGGAGTTGGAGACGACTTTGTGAAAGCTTCCAAGATGACGGTTCCTGCGGTCGTAAGTATCAAAAATTTTTCCGACAGAAACACGCAGAGAAGCGACCAGGATTTGTTTGACCTGTTTTTCGGAAACCCGTTCGGAAACAATCAGAGACAACAGCAGCAACAACCGAAGGTTGAAATGCCACGAGGAATGGGATCTGGTGTGATCATTTCGCCGGACGGCTATATTATTTCCAACAACCACGTGGTTGCAGGAGCTACGAAACTTGAAGTTCAGCTTTCAAATAAGAAAACATACATCGCGAATTTGGTGGGAACCGATCCTACAACCGATATCGCACTTTTGAAAATTGAAGAAAAAGGATTGCCTTACCTGAACTTTGCCAATTCCGACAATGTGGAAGTTGGTCAATGGGTTTTGGCGGTAGGAAATCCGATGGGGCTGAATTCCACCGTTACTGCAGGAATTGTTTCCGCAAAAGGAAGAAGCATTGATTTACTCAGCCAACAGTCGAAAACGCCGATTGAGAACTTTATCCAGACCGATGCTGCGATTAATCCAGGAAATTCAGGTGGAGCTTTGGTTAATCCAAACGGCGAACTGATTGGGATCAACTCCGCAATTTCTTCAAAAACAGGATATTACGAAGGGTATGGTTTTGCTGTGCCTTCGAATCTTGCAAGAAAAGTTGTAGAAGACATCAAGAAGTTTGGTTTGGTTCAGCGGGGCTTTTTAGGGGTCCGTTCTTTTGACCTTTCTGACCAAAGAGCAGTTGCGCAGTATAACCAGCAGAATAAAACGAATATCAAATCCAGAGACGGAGTTTATATTACCGACGTTACTGCAAAAGGCGGTGCAGAAGATGCGGGATTGAGAACTGGGGACATCATTACAAAAGTTGACAACACGGTGGTTTCAAGCTATTACGATCTTTCTTTCGCTGTCGGAAGTAAAAGACCGGGTGACCAAGTTGCAATTACCTACCTAAGAAACGGGAAAGAAAATATTGCAAACGTTACCTTGAAAGATGAAAAAGGCGGAACTTCTTTCCGAAGCAAAGCTGATATGACCGTTACCGAAAAAATCGGATCGGAGTTTGAACCATTAAGTGAAAAATTCAAAACCGATTATGGACTGAACAGCGGTGTGATTGCAAAAAATGTTCAGGACGGAAGCGAAATGGCCAAAATCGGAGTTGTGGATAATTACATCGTGATCGAAGTCAACGGAAAACCTGTAAACTCGCAGAAAGATATAGAGAAAATCCTCGACAAGTACCAAGGAAACGTTCAGGTGAAATATGTCGATGAGTACGGAAGGATTACGACGAGAGGTTTTAAGATGCCGTAGGTTTTAATTGAAAAATTAATAATGAATAATTAATAATTGTAAAACGGAAATTTTCTTTACCCCTTCCGATAATTATCGGAACTAAAGGGAGAAAAATTTCCTTCAAGAAAAAAATCAATTTCTTAAATAGCAAAAACGCAACTTTCTTAAGGTTGCGTTTTTTTGTTTTGGAGTTTTCTGAGCCGTTTCTTTTTCCGTTCGTAAATGACCTCGGTAATTTTTCCGCCGATCCACGCAAAAGGGAAGAACGTAAGAAAGATGAGGATTTTGTAAAAAGTAGGGTGATACGGAAAGATGATAATATCGAGCATCGCCACAAAAAGCAGGATAAACCCGATCAGAATTGCGTAGGCGACTTTGGCGTATTTCACGATAATTGCCGTTGCAACACCACCTACAGTCGCACCAATTCCCGAAGAAATAAGCAGTGCCACGAAAAAGTACGGTTTATGTTCAACGCTTTTCAGAACCCGCTCCCATTGTTGGAAAGGCGTGATCGCCTCATAATTGATCCACGATGGGTTCAGCCGGATTCCCAAAGAAATAATGAGCCCCGAAACAGCAAGGCCCACAATTACCGCCAAAGTATTCCTCAGAAAGTTCATTTAGAATTGGTGCGCAATCATCGAGATTTCAATATCCACATTTTTCGGAAGGCAGGAAACCTGAACCGTTTCGCGTGCCGGGAAAGATTCCGCATCGAGGTAGGAAGCGTAGATTTCGTTCATCGCTGCAAAATCGTCCATATTCTTCAAAAAGATGGTTGCCTTCACCACGTTTTTGAAGGTCATTCCCGCTTCAGTGAGAATCGCTTCGAGATTTTTCATCACCTGGTGCGTCGCTTTTTCAATGCCTTCTTCCAGTTTTCCAGTTTCAGAATTCATCGGTATCTGTCCGGAAATGTAGAGGATTCCATTGGCGAGATTCGCCTGTGAATAAGGCCCGATCGCGGCAGGAGCATGTGGAGTAGAAATCAATTTTTTCATAGCGTTTACGTTCTGGTCAATTTAATCAACAAATATAAAACTTATTAAACAACGATGGAAACCTTTTCTTGAGAGCATGTTTAAATTTTATTCAAAAAAAAATAGTATCGGAAATTTTCTTTACCTCGACCCTAAAGGGCGGAAAATTTAGTACGAAATAAACCTAAATTTGCTCCTTTTACGGTCGGGGTAATCAAATTTAGGTTTACTTCGAAAAATTAAATGTGCTATCAGTTTACACCACAACTTTTAAGCAATGGATTTTTAATTTTATTTACATTAAATAAACAGCACTAAAAAGGTGCGTTCGGCTGTGTGATGCTGTTGTCTTTGTACTTCAGCGCATCTCGCAGAATATTGGCTTTGATTCCGATGAAGAAATCGTACACCTTATACTGACCGAAAGGAATCCAGTTGAAATTGATGGTAAAACTTCGCTGGTCTCTCGAGATTCCGATTCGGGTGTTGGCAATTTCTTTGGTCACCACGTCGTAATAAAGGTTTCCGTTCAGATTCCAGTACGGCGTAAGTTTGATGTTCCCGTCCAAACCGACTGAAGCCATTTTGTTTCCGAAGCGGGTCAAACTTTTGGTGTAGGAATATTGAGCATTGACGTTCAAAGTCCACGGTTGCTCGAATCGGGAATAATGGTCATCGTCGAAATAATAGTTTTCGTTTCGGATTTCGCCCTTGGTCGGATATTTTTTAGCCAGGTCGGTTTTTTCTTTGCCCTTGAAAAGTTCGCTGCTCAAAGGATAAGAAAGTTGTGCGTTGAAACCCTGCACGCTGAAATGCCCGAAATTTTCCGTTCTGATTCCTGTGTTTTCACCCGGAGCAAACAAAATTTGATAGGGTTCGAGTGTAAGACTTGAGTTAATGTTGAGCTTCTCGAAGAGCGTCGTCTGTCCGCTGAATTGGAACATCGACCATTTGTGGGAAGGTGCCGCGAAATTGTAACTCGTGTTGAAATTCAGTGTTTCAAAGATTTTCAGTTTTTTTACTCCTGTGGAATCTTTCTTGGAATTGACTTTCATCTCTAAATTGTTCCCGATCGAAATCGTCATTGCCTGTACCAAATGCGAACTTGGCGAACCGACAATTCCACGGTCAAAGATGGAATATTGAGTCATCTCTCCGCGGTCGTTGTAGTAGTTTTTGTAGTAACCGAATGATGCTGCCGAAAAATCTGGTGCATAACTGAAACCAATTTGCGGTGTCACCATATGTCGAATCGCCTGAATCGTAGAACCTTTCTTGAAGTTCAACATTCCGTAAAGAACCGTCTGCAAACTCGCACTGGTAGAAAAAGAAGAGTATCCAGCAATTTTTTTGTTCAGAACATCTTCTACTTTATTGTCTAAAGGATTATAGAATCTCGTTAGAGTTTTCGTTGTCAAAGCATTGTCGATATTGGCTGAAATCGAGAAGGTGAAATATTTTGCCAAGGTCGTATTGGTTCCCAAAGAAATGTTATTTTTCAAACCTGTCTGCAGCTTATCCCACATCGGTTGTTTGAAAAGTTCCCCTGCGTCGGTCTGCACATAATTATTAAAATTCAGTCCGGTGTTTACGGTGATGTTTTCAAGCAGTCCCTGTCTTACTCCCGTTTTGGGTTTAAACAAATAGAACTGGTTGATCGCTACGTTCATCACCGGTAATTTAAGATCCGAAAGTCCTGTCGAAAAGTTTTGTGAATAAGACATGGAACCCGTAATCGTAACCGGAAGTGTGAGAAACCGCTTGGTCATACTCACCGATGAGTTCTGCTGCGCGTTCAGGTTGTGCTGGTTAAATGCGTAATTATTGTTGACGGTATTGTTGTAGAATTTCTGACTCACCACATCGACGGATGCCGAGAAAGTGAGAAACGGATTGGCTTTGGTATCCTGCTGATGTCGCCACGCGATTCTGTAGGTGCCGCTTTTTTGGTAATCCGACAGTCCCTTGATTCCCCGAACTGTAGTTCCCACATCGGCAGAAAAATTCCCCGAGTAACGGTAACTCTTTCTGTAGTTCACTTCAGGTCGCACATTCCAGCTTCCTTTGGTATAAATGTCGGTCAGTAATTTCAGGTCAAAATGTTCGCCGATTGGTTGGTAATAACCAAGTCCGTTGAGGTAAAACCCTACATCCTCTCTTTCACCAAAACTTGGGATCAGGATTCCCGCGCTTCTTTTGTCGGAAAACGGAAGGATTGCGAAAGGCATTATTAATGGAGTCGGAACTTGCTCGATATACATTTGGATCGGTCCCGTTATCACTTGCGATTTTTTTTCGCCTTTGATCAGTTTGATGTTCGGTGCGAGTAGGTAGTAATCAGCGGTGGTGTCTTTTTTCTTGATGAAATATTCGTCCGTGGTGTACATTCCGCGACGCATAAAGAATACGGAATCGTTGTATTTCTTGGTTTTTTCGGCCACGATTACGCCCTCGCTTTCTTCGGTTCTGGCGTTCAGCGCGATTGCCTGTTTCGTTTTGATATTGTAGGTAAACTCGTCGTATTCGTATTTTTTTCCTGCCTGTGTCGCGATGGCGGGAGTTTTTATCCTTCCTAAAGAATCCAGTTCGCCGCGTGCGAAGATCAGGGATTTGTCCCAGTCGATAGAGATATAGTCGGCGTCGATCTGCATATCCTGGTATTTTACCTGCGCCTTTTTTTTGAGGAAGGTCATCTTCTTCGGGATGTCGTTTCGGATGTTGTCGGCCTTTGTTTCTACCACGGCTTCAAGGGATTCCTTCTTTACGACGACGGTATCCTTTTTTTGAACAGTAGTGTTAACTCCCTTATTTTCAGGCAAATTTTGAGCAGACAAATGTGCTAAAATATTGTTAAAAATTAGGAAAATTAAAAATAGTAATATATTTTTGAAGCCGGTTTTGACCAATGCTGTAATTTCTGTATTCGGGCTCAAAATTAACATTATTTTTAAAATCAAGAGATGATTATCAACAGATTTTCCCTTAAAAAATATTTCTTTCTCCTTTTATTATTAAGCTTCACATTCGCAGGTGCGCAGAAAAAATTCACGGTGGTATTAGATGCAGGACATGGTGGAAGCGATTTTGGCGCCAACAGAGTTTATCCCGAAACAGGGCGTCTCAACGAGAAAGACGTTACGCTTGCAATTGTTTTGAAGGTAGGAAGGATGCTTGAAAAAAACAAGGACTACAAAATTATCTATACCCGAAAAATCGATGAGTATCCGTCGTTATTAGACCGCACGAATCTTGCCAATAGAAGCAAGGCCGACTTGTTTATTTCGGTTCACTGTAACGCAAGTCCGCGGACCGCACCTTACGGAACTGAAACTTTTGTGCAGGGACCCGACCAGAATAAAACCAATCTGGAAGTAGCTAAAGCCGAAAACGACGTGATCTTCCTCGACGAGAAGGACCGGGAAATGTTCGCTTCCTACGATCCGAAATCTCCCGAATCACTAATCGCACTCAAAATCCAGCAAAGCAAATATTTGGAAAGCAGTCTCCTGTTCGGCAGTTTTGTGGAAGAAAATTTTGAAAAGAAGGATAAAAGATTTTCTCGTGGCGTAAAACAGCAGAACTTGCACGTATTAAGGTTGAACGCGATGCCATCCGTTTTGATCGAGACCGGTTTTATCAGCAATTATGACGACGCGATGTATCTCGCTTCCGAAAAGGGACAGAATGAAATCGCGGAAAGTATTTACAATGCAATTTTAAGCTATAAGAAAGCGATTGACCGAAACAAATCCGTCGCACAGGAGCCAGCGAAACCGGAAGAGAAGCCACTGAAAAATGATTTCAGAATTCTACTGATGTCTTCTCCGATGAAGTACAACAGCACCGATCCTGCTTTGAAGGGATTAAGCGATATTGTTACTATTAAAGAAGGCACACTATATAAGTACTATTATAGTGTAACCAATTTCGCTTCTGTGCGCGACAATAATCTGAGGTCAGCAAAAGACGCCGGTTTCCAGAATTCAACTTCCATATCGTTTGTTCCTGACCAAAAACTTGGCGTGGGATATTATACACTTGAATTGGCGGTAACCGAACAGAAACTTAGCTCCAACTCACCAATGCTTGGAACTCTGAAAGATGTTAACCGCGACAAGGTTGCAGGCAAATTCTACTATACTTACGGCAAGTTCAGCACTTTGGAGGAAGCGCTAAAAACCCAGAAAGAAATCGAAGGAAAAGGAGTGAAGAACACGGTAATCCAGAAAGTTACCAAGTAACCGCAGTTGCAGATTAAAAACATTATTTATATTTTTGCACACTCCAAAAACAGAGGCCTATTCCTTGGGAAGTTGTTTATACAGAAACAGAGGAAAACTGGGAGGATGCTAGAAAGCGGGAGAAGTTTCTGAAAAGCAGCGACGGATTAAAGTTTCTGAAAGAACTTGGCCTATTCGTCTAGTGGTTAGGACTCAAGATTTTCATTCTTGCAACAGAGGTTCGATTCCTTTATAGGCTACAATAAAACACACGAATCAAGATATTAAGAAACAGGAAAGTCATTTATATCTGGCTTCGAAAAAAAGAATTCCACGAGCTTGGTACGTGCTTTTCCAACGACGAATTGTTTGAAGGAAAAAATATTTTAAAAATTATTTGCAAGGTTAAAAAAAAGTTATATCTTTGCACCCACATTTAGGAAACGATATGGCAAATCATAAATCAGCACTCAAAAGAATCAGACAAAACGCAGTGAAAAGATTGCGTAACAGATACTATCACAAAACTGCAAGAACAGCTGTGAAAGTATTGAGAAATGAAGAAGACAAAAAAGTTGCTACCGAGCAGTTGCCAAAGGTAATTTCTTTGTTGGACAAATTGGTGAAGAAAAACATCATCCACAAAAACAAAGCAGCTAACCTAAAAAGCAAATTAGCTAAGCACGTTAACAAACTTGCTTAATTAAATAAAGAGTCCGGCCCGTTCGTCTATCGGTTAGGACCTCAGATTTTCATTCTGGTAAGAGGGGTTCGATTCCCCTACGGGCTACAAAACTTCCGAAATAATTTCGGAAGTTTTTTTATGTCTTATTCCAGCAATAATCCATGGCGTGAGCTCATTATACAAAATCAGAAATTGCACTAATGATTACTTATTGGTAACATTGTGGTAACAGAACTCGTAGTGCACTATATGTTTGCCACGAAATCGAAGATTCGATAGAGTCAATACACGAATATTATCAAAAACGTTGAATCTTTTCTTAATTAAATGAATGATCTGCATTCAAGTTATGGGTGTGGAGTTGTTTCATTGATAAAATTCTAATAATGTCTAATTCGTGAATTCGTGGCTAAACAAATTTTCTGATTTTTTCAGCTTATTTTTCGATGGATAATGCACTACGGGTTAACAGAATAAACTAGAAATGTTAAGCAGATTCAGGTGAAACTTTTTATCTTTGAGTAAATCTTTCAACTTTATATGAAAATCCTCATCCTCAACGGGCCAAACCTCAATCTGCTCGGAACTCGCGAACCAGAAATTTATGGGAAAACCTCAATGGAAGATTACCTGGAAAAACTTCAGGAAGAGTTTTCTGAGCACACACTACTTTATTTTCAATCTAATGTGGAAGGCGAAATCATCAACAGAATTCAGCAGGACGATTTCGATGCGCTTGTCATTAATCCCGGAGCTTTTACGCACTATTCCTACGCGATTGCCGATTGTTTGAAGAATATTTCAAAACCGAAAGTCGAAGTCCACATCTCCAATATTTATAAACGGGAGGAATTCCGGCAGAAATCTGTCACTGCATCCAATACCGAAGGTGTTCTCAGCGGATTCGGAATGAATGGTTACCGACTAGCTATACTGAGCATCATCCCTTAAACTTAATCGATATTTAAAATAAGGGCATCAGATTTTGATTATTTTTAATAAAGTTTCATCATGAAAAATTCAGCTTTCTGTCTCATTTTTTTCGTTTTCGGGTTCGCTTTCCTCCAATCGCAAACAAAAGATCCCCGTTATCAACCAAAGGAATACGTTGAGATCACACATCCCGAATGGAGCAAAAACGCCACGATTTACGAAGTAAATATTCGTCAATACACTCCTGAAGGCACCTTCAAGGCATTTGAAAAACACTTGCCGCGTCTCAAAAAGATGGGAGTCGATATTCTTTGGCTCATGCCAATTCATCCGATCGGTGAAAAAAATCGGAAGGGAACTTTGGGAAGCTATTATTCCGTCAAAAATTTCAGAGCGATTAATCCAGAATTTGGAACCATGCAGGATTTCAAAAACTTAGTCAATAAAATTCATTCCATGGGAATGTATGTCATTATCGACTGGGTAGGAAATCATTCAGCTTGGGACAATCCACTTGCAAAAGAGCACCCCGATTGGTATACCAAAACCCGTGAAGGAAATTTTCAGCCAACTCCGTGGTACGATTGGGATGATGTGATTGATTTTGATTACGACCATCCCGATTTGAGAAAATATATGACCGAATCACTGAAATTTTGGGTAAAGGAAACTAATATCGACGGTTACCGTGCGGATGTTGCCGGATTTATTCCCGTAGATTTCTGGGAAAACGCGAGAAAGGAACTCGATGAAATAAAACCTGTTTTCATGCTTGCTGAATGGGAAAGTCGCGACCTTTACAAGAAATCTTTCGATATGACGTATTCGTGGACTTTGTGGGATAAACTTCGCGAAGCAACCAATCACCAGAAGCTCCCCGGATTGGTAGAATATTTGTCGCACGACGTGAATTCCGTACCGAGAAATGCTTACAGAATGACCTTTACCGACAATCACGACAAGAATTCCTGGGAAGGAAATCCCTATCTGAATTTTGGAGACGGGCTGAAAACCGCTATTGTAATGACCGGCGTTGTGAACGGGATGATGCTTTGCTACAGCGGCCAAGAAGCTGGACTGAACAGAAGTTTAAAGTTTTTTGAAAAAGATCCTATTGTATGGAAACACGACGAAAACGAAATCCTCTTCGAAAAGCTATTTCATCTTAAGCATAAAAACCAGGCACTCTGGAACGGAAAATACGGTGGCGAAATGATTCGTGTCAAAAATAATCACGAAGACAAAGTAATTTCATTCTACCGCGAAAAAAACGACGACGCCGTCCTTCCGATTCTCAATTTCTCAGACAAACCTGTTGATTTACAGCTCGAAACAAAATACTTCCAAGGGAAATACCGCGAACTTTTTACAGAAAAGGTTTTTATTATTAAGGAAAATTCCACATTCCAACTTCCTGCGTGGTCTTACCTTGTCTTGGTTAAGGAATAATTTTTGCTGCAAAAATGTTTTACTTTAAGTTATGAAAAAGATCCTCCCAATATTTCTCATTGCATTCCTAGGTTCTTGTACCAAAGAAAAAGAAACGATTACCGACACCAAAATTTCTGATTCAGCACTCGTTTTACCGCAAGACAGCGTTGAAGTTCCGGAGATAAAAAACCCGGAAGCAACTGCTGTGTTCCAGATCAATCCACTCGATGTTTCATCAGGAAAAGGCAGATCGGTTTTCACTGAAAATGGAAAAACTATATTTTATTTTGAGCAAAACGCCAACAAAGGGAGCATCAGAATTGACGGCAAAGATTATCCACTAAACAGCTACGACTTCAACGAAAACAACTACACTCTTTCCGGTGACCAAGTAAAAATTGAGGCGACCAACGGCGACTTCAAAGACCAAACCGGTAATTGTGTAAACGGAGTTTTTCCAGAAGTAAAGGTTACATACAAAGATAAAGTTTTGAATCTCACCAATGTTTCGGTCCAGGATTGTCCAGATTTTTAAGTTTGGGTTTAAAACTGCTTAAACAAATACCTGTTCGGATAACTCAATCGATCGCTTTGCCGTTTTCCACCGACAATAATGTGTATGATATTCATTTGGTCGTCAAACAAATTGTACAGAAAACTCACGGCAACCTCCACTTTCTTTGGTTGACTGACCACTTCGCTTTCCAGGAAAATGTTCACCGACTCACTCTCTTCTTCAAAACCAAGATAATCGATTTTCAAAAACTTACTATCTGTCTTTAGCTTCAAATAGTCTGTACAATATTTCTTTAACAGCTCGTTTATTTCCTGTTTGAATTTTTCGTCATTAAAGTGAACCGCTTTTCCGTATTTTTCTTTTAAGCCGTTCTCTAAATCATCCAGGAAAAATTTACCGATAATTTCAAATGTCTTTGATTTTGAGTTATACTTGAATTCTACCGAACCAACATGATAAGGGTGAATTTCTTTGGCAAGAAAAAGAGTTGAAATGAAAATTGAAAAAAGAAGCAGAAGCTTTTTCATAACCGAAACATAAAGTTTAAAACGAAATTAATCATTATTTTCGTACCTCAAAATTCGGTATGCAGGACTTTTTCTTTTACTTAAAGCTTGGTTGGGAGCACATTATTTCTCTGGACGCACTGGATCACCAACTTTTCATTTTAGCGTTGGTCGCGGTTTACGCGTTGAGTGACTGGAAAAAAATCTTGATTTTGGTAACGGCATTTACCATTGGGCATTCCATCACTTTGGCTTTAAGCGTTCTGGATTTTTTCAGGATTCCTACTGATTGGGTAGAATTCTTGATTCCTTTAACCATCGTCATCATCGCACTCGACAATATCTTTTTCAAAGGAAACCAGTCCAAATTAATGAGGATCAATTACTTTCTCGCCCTCATTTTCGGGTTGATTCACGGGATGGGTTTTGCGAATACCGCAAGAATGATGATGGCGAAAGAACAGAATATTTTCGTTCCGCTTTTAGGGTTTAATCTTGGACTCGAAATGGGACAGATTCTGGTTGTTGTGATCGTTTTATTATTAGAATTTTTCATTTTTAAATATCTAAAAATCAAGAAAGTAAACTGGATTCTAATCGTTTCTTTTTTCGTACTGCTTGTGTCGCTAAAAATCTGTATCGATAGATTTCCGCTTTCTTAGAAGATATTTTTTGAAATACCCAGCGAATTTTTTACTTACTTTTGAATCATAATTAATAATGACAACATGAATCTCAAATCTTTTTTCATCTTCTTTTTTTGTCCCCTTATTGCTTTCGCACAGAATATTCAGAATAATCCACAAAGCAACCACGGAAATAAATTTGAGCAGCTGGGAACAATTCTCCCTACTCCAAACATTTACCGAACAGCTTCTGGAGCTCCTGGTCACGGTTATTGGCAAAACAGAGCAGACTACGAAATCGCTGCCTACCTCGACGAAGACAAAAGAAATCTGAAAGGATCAGAAACGGTAACGTACTACAATAATTCACCCGATGACCTCGATTATCTTTGGCTTCAACTGGATGAAAACGAGCAGTCAACCGTAAAAAATGCTGGGTATCAAAGTTCAAGCAAATTGCCTCAAACCATTAATGCCGAACATTTGAAAGATCTTGAGATTCCTGTAAAAGACAACGGTTATGGGGTAAATATTGAAAAAGTGACCGACGCCGCAGGAAATCCACTCAAATATTTCGTCAACAAAACGATGATGCGAATAGATTTGCCAAAAGTTTTGAAGAAGGGAGAAAAACTGGTTTTTAAGGTAGACTGGAATTACAATATCCCCAACCGAATGACAATGGGAGGAAGAGGCGGTTACGAAAATTTCCCTGAAGACGGAAACGATCTGTACACGATTACGCAATGGTTTCCGAGAATGTGTGTTTACAGTGATTTCAAAGGATGGCAAAACAACCAGTTCACAGGTCGCGGCGAATTTGCGCTCCCTTTCGGAAACTATAAAGTATCAATGAATGTTCCTGCAGATCATATCGTTGCAGCAACGGGAGTAGGAAAAAATTTCAAAGAAGTGCTTTCTTCCACACAGTTTGCCCGATGGCAAAAAGCGCAGAATTCCAACGAACCTATTGAAATCGTAACTTTAGACGAAGCCCAAAAAGCTGAGAAAACCAAATCCACACAAAGAAAAACCTGGATTTTTGAAGCCGAAAATGTGCGTGATTTTGCGTGGACTTCATCCCGAAAATTTATCTGGGACGGAATGAAAGTCGTGATCCCCGAAAACAATAATCCCGTGATGGCGATGAGTCTTTATCCAAAGGAATCTTATCACCTTTACCGAAAATTCTCCACAAAAGCTGTTGCACACACAATCCTCACCTACTCCGAATTCACCATTCCTTATCCGTATCCGGTTGCTCAGTCTGTAGAAGCGGCAAACGGAATGGAATATCCGATGATCTGCTTTAACTTCGGAAGAACCGAGAAAGACGGCACCTATTCCGAAGGAATAAAAAATGGAATGATCGGCGTAATCATCCACGAAGTGGGACACAACTTTTTCCCGATGATCATCAATTCCGACGAAAGACAATGGTCATGGATGGATGAAGGATTAAACACTTTCGTAGAATATCTTACCGAAGAACGGTGGGACAATAAATTCCCTTCACGTCGTGGTCCAGCTCACACCATCGTAGATTATATGAAACTTCCGAAAGATCAGCTGGAACCGATTATGACCAATTCTGAGAACATCAATCATTTCGGTCCGAATGCCTACGCAAAACCAGCAACCGGACTCAATATTCTTCGGGAAACAATTATGGGGCGTGAACTTTTTGACAAAGCATTCAAAACCTATTCGAAAAGATGGGCGTTCCGTCATCCGGAACCGGCAGATTTTTTTAGAACGATGAATGATGCAAGTGCAGAAAACCTCGATTGGTTTTGGCGTGGCTGGTTCTATGGAATCGATCCTGTTGACATTTCCATCGATAAAGTTACCGTTGCCGAACCCGATTTGAATGCAGTCCCAAAACCGCAGGAAATCACGTACACTGTTGATAAACCTCAACAAAACGATTTCGAAGACATCTCAAAAATCCGAAACCGCGAAGACAAAAATATCCTGTTCTATACCGATAATGACAAGCAAACCCGTGATTTCTACTGGAGATACAACCGGGGACTGGAAAAAGTGGACACCAATAAAAAGTACACTCTGACTAATGACATATATGAAAAGTTGCCAGAAGCAGATAAAGTAAATTTGAAGAACGTGCGTGGTTACCAAATTGATTTCGGCAACAAAGGTGGAATGGTAATGCCGATTATTCTGGAGTTCACTTTCGAGGACGGGTCAAAAGTAAACGACAAAGTTGCCGCCCAAATCTGGCGAAAAGACGAAGGAAAGGTTTCACTCACCTACTTTTTCAACAAAAAACTGAAATCCATCCAACTCGACCCGATGCGCGAAACTGCAGACATCGACACCTCCAATAATTTCTGGGGCGATGCTCAGCAACCGGCTTCCAAATTCGAAGTATTCCGCGAAAAACAGCACAGCTCTGCAAGAGGCGCCGCCAAAGGAATGATTAATCCGATGCAGGCAGCAGGGAAAAAGTAGCGGAGTGGTTCAGTGTTTCAGTGGTTCAGCAATAAAGTTAATAGGTCTAATAAAATGAAAAGTCATCTTTGCGGGTGACTTTTTTTCTGCCAAAATTTCACCTCAATATTTAAAGTCTGCCAATTTGAACTTGAAACTTGAAACTTGAAACTTGAAACTTCGAATGGTATGAAGTTGGAGAAATTGAGCACAGAAAATATTTAAAAAAAATAATTATTATGTCAGTAAATTTCAAACCATTATCAGACAGAGTTCTTATCGAACCAAACGCTGCTGAAACCACGACTGCATCAGGAATTATCATTCCCGACACTGCAAAAGAAAAACCACAGGAAGGAACTGTAGTGGCAATTGGACCTGGTAAAAAAGACGAACCAACCACCGTAAAAGTGGGCGACAAAGTGCTTTACGGAAAATATTCAGGTTCTGAATTGAAGTTGGATGGAAAAGATTTTCTTATTGTAAGAGAAGGAGATTTATTGGGAATCTTGGAATAGAGTTCAGACTGAAACTTGGTGTTATTTATTTTAAAAATTATTAACTAAAATCTGACGTCTGAAATCTGACGTCTAAAATCTAAAAAATTATGGCAAAAGAAATAAAATTCGATATTGAATCAAGAGACGCCCTAAAAAGAGGTGTTGACGCTCTTGCAAACGCTGTAAAAGTAACTTTGGGACCTAAAGGTAGAAACGTAGTCATCGAAAAATCTTTCGGTGCGCCACATGTAACCAAAGACGGAGTTTCCGTTGCAAAGGAAATTGAGCTGGAAGACAAAGTGGAAAATATGGGAGCACAGATGGTAAAAGAAGTGGCTTCCAAAACCAATGATATCGCAGGTGACGGAACAACTACTGCAACTGTTTTGGCACAGGCAATCGTTCGCGAAGGTCTGAAAAATGTTGCAGCAGGTGCAAACCCAATGGATCTGAAAAGAGGAATCGACAAAGCAGTTTCTGCTGTTGTTGAAAACCTGAAATCTCAGTCACAGACTGTTGGCGAAAACGCAGAAAAAATCAAGCAGGTGGCTTCTATCTCTGCAAATAATGACGACACCATAGGGTCATTAATTTCTGAAGCTTTCGGAAAAGTGGGTAAAGAAGGTGTAATCACCGTTGAAGAAGCAAAAGGAACTGACACAACTGTAGATGTTGTGGAAGGAATGCAGTTCGACAGAGGTTACCAATCACCATATTTCGTGACCAATCCTGAGAAAATGGTTGCCGAATTGGAAAATCCATACATCCTTTTGGTTGAAAAGAAAATCTCTTCCATGAAGGAACTTCTTCCGGTTCTTGAGCCGGTTGCTCAAGCTGGAAAATCGCTTTTAATTATTTCTGAAGAAGTAGAAGGTGAAGCGCTTGCAACTTTAGTGGTAAATAAATTGAGAGGTTCTCTGAAAATTGCAGCGGTAAAAGCACCTGGATTTGGTGACAGAAGAAAAGCAATGCTTGAAGATATCGCAATCCTAACTGGTGGACAGGTAATTTCTGAAGAAAGAGGTTTCACCATGGAAAACGCTACTCTTGAAATGCTTGGAACTGCAGAAAAAATTTCAATCGATAAAGACAATACAACCATCGTAAACGGTGGTGGCGACGAAGCGCAAATCAAAGGTCGCGTAAACCAAATCAAAGCGCAGATGGAAACTACAACTTCTGACTACGACAGAGAAAAACTTCAGGAAAGATTAGCGAAATTGGCAGGCGGTGTTGCAGTTCTATACGTAGGTGCTGCATCAGAAGTGGAAATGAAGGAGAAAAAAGACAGAGTGGATGATGCTCTTCACGCAACAAGAGCTGCAGTAGAAGAAGGAATCGTTCCCGGTGGTGGTGTTGCTTTGGTAAGAACTATTTCCGCTCTTGGAAATCTTGACGGTGCAAACCAAGACGAAACTACCGGAATTAAAATTGTGAAAAGAGCGATCGAAGAGCCACTTCGTCAAATCGTAGCAAACGCCGGAGGTGAAGGTTCTGTAATCGTGGCAAAAGTTGCTGACGGTAGTGCAGACTTCGGTTACAACGCGAAAAATGACGAATTCGTAAACATGTACGAAGCCGGAATTATCGACCCTACAAAAGTAGTTCGTGTTGCCCTTGAAAACGCTGCGTCTGTTGCAGGAATGTTGTTGACTACAGAATGTGTGGTAACAGAAATCAAGAAAGACGAACCAGCAATGCCAATGGGAGGCGGAATGCCGGGAATGATGTAATGAAGCTGGAAGTTGGAAGACCGAGGTCCGGAGACTGGAACTATCCTATACTAAAATCCGTTCAGAAATTCTGGACGGATTTTTTCATTTGGCAGAAAATGCGTCTTACTGTACAAATTTTCGTTATTTCAATCTTTCAAGGATTGATAATAAAACAAAAAAGCTGCGCCCCGAAACTCAGAGCGCAGCTTTTATATTTAATATTTATCAAGAATATCCCTCTTTGAACCTCTCAATCAGCTCATCCATCTTTTCAATATGCAGGTAAACCGTTTTTACCTCTTCATATCGAGGGGATTTGTAGAAAACCTCGTGGAAATCCATATTTCCGTTGCCAACTTTTACGATTCTCAAAACCTCGATATTCAATTTTTTCAGTTCGTCTTTCAGCACTTGAAATTCATCGCTGATGTTAGTTTCCATATATTATATTTTTGATATCAGCCAATCATTAAATCGTGGTGAGCCGCAAGGTATTGGTTTTGCCGCTTTCGTTTGCAGGCATCGCGTTCAGGTTAATTACGAAGTCGTTCAAATCGACAAATCCATTTTCATAGGTAAGTTTGTTTACCTCGACTATCGTTTCGTCGGTAGATTTCTTGGCGTTGTAATAGAATGCTCTAACTCCCCACAGCAAGTTCAACATAGTGATTACCCTCTTGTTGGAGCTGTAAATAATGATATGCGAATTAGGTCGGTGCGCCGAAATTTGGAACGCGGTGTAACCCGAATAAGTTAAAGTTACGATGGCTTCAACATTAGTTGTTTTTGCGATTCTTACCGCGGCGAGACAAATCCTGTTGGTGATGAAACGTTCGTCAATACAGTTGAATTCGCGCTCGATCGGTGAGTTTTTGCTTTGGTAGAAATGGGTTTGCTCAATGTTCTTCACGATCTTCGACATATTTTTTACTACATCCACAGGATATCTTCCCACCGAAGTTTCTCCTGAAAGCATTACTGCATCTGCACCATCCAGAACTGAATTCGCTACGTCGTTCACTTCCGCTCTCGTCGGAGTTAAGCTGTTGATCATTGTCTCCATCATTTGTGTGGCGATGATCACGGGTTTTGCAAATTTTCTTGCTTTTTCGACGAGGTTTTTCTGGATTGCCGGAACTTCCTCCATCGGAACTTCAACGCCCAAATCACCACGAGCAACCATTAAACCATCACATTCCTGAAGGATTTCCTCGATGTTTCGAACACCTTCCGGTTTTTCGATTTTTGCGATAATCGGGGTTTTAAATTTGCCTTTCGGATGTTTAGCGATGAGTTCTTTCAAATCGATAATATCTTGCGCGTGACGAACGAAGGACAGCGCGATCCAGTCCAGTTCCAGATCAAGCATGAAATTGGCATCCTTGATGTCTTTCTCCGTCAAAGCTGGGAGCGAAACATTGGTATTCGGAAGGTTTACTCCTTTCTTGGAACTGAGCGGTCCACCTTGAATGGTTTTCGCTTTTACGGTGTCTTTTTCGTTGGTCTCGATTACTTCCAGGACGAGTTTACCGTCGTCGATCAGGATTCTTTCGCCCACCTTCACGTCTTGGGGAAACTTTTGGTAGGTCATATAAACCTTCTTGGAATCACCTTCGATTTTTTCATTGGTAAAAGTGAGGATGTCACCTGGATTCAGATAGGAACCTTCTTTCACCACGCCGACTCTCAATTTTGGGCCCTGCAAATCTCCAAGAATACTTGTGGAGAAGCCAAATTCCTTATTAATTTCTCGGATGGTTTCCACGTTCTTACGCACAAGATCGTAATCTGCGTGGGAAAAATTTATTCTGAAGACATCAACTCCCGCTTTGATCAGTTCGATCATGGTTTCCCGGTCGGATGAAGCCGGACCGAGCGTGGCGATAATCTTAGTCTTTTTTACATATTTATTCATAATACTGAAATAATTGATAGAGTTCCTCCTCGGAACTAAGGTCGAAATGCTGCACCGGAAAGGTGAGATTTCCAGGGAACAAAATTAGTGAAAAATCATCAAACGGCTCAGAAGTTTTGATGACATAATCTACCTCCTGAAAATGGTCAAGCAGAAAAAAAGATTCCTGTTCTGCGGTAAAAAGCTCGGTGGAGATTTTCTTCTGAGTGCTTTGCGCAGACTTGTTTGCGATGCAATGGATGCAGAGTTGCGAATCACTGTAATACGCTTCAAACCTAGGGAAAAAGTAATCGTAGTACTCGCCGTGATACACAAAATCTTCAATGCGCGAGAACTTAAAGGAATTACAGGAATTGAGGTGGTAGAAAAACTCGTAATCGGGTAATTCTTTTGCGAGACGTAGCAAACCTATTGTGATTTCCTCGTCTTCTTCCTCAAGGTCAAGTAATAACTTTTTGGCTTTCAATGATATTTTGTTTTTTGTTTAGGATATAGAATGCGCGTTGTGCCGCTTTTTCCTCCGCCTTCTTTTTGGAGGTTTCGGTGGCGTTGGAAATTTTTTCCTCGTCGAGCCAAACATAACTTCGGAAAACCTGGCTTTTGTTGGGTTGAATTTCCTCGCAGGTTTCATATTTGATGTTGACTTTCTTCTTCTGGCTCCATTCAAGCAGCAAACCTTTGTAGCTCACAATCTTGTTTTCCAGCTGGTTGATTGTGGAAGGAGTCAGGAGCCGGTCGATCACCACGGTTCTGCAAACCTCATAATCGAGGTCAAGGTAAATCGCGCCAATTAACGCCTCGAAAAGGTTGCCCTCGATATTTTCGCTGAGTGAAGTTGCCGATTCGTTCTGAAGAAATTTCGTCAATGAAAGTTCACGCCCCAATTTATTGAGATTTTTGCGGTTGACGATTTTAGATTTCATCTGGGTGAGGAAACCTTCGTTGGCGTTGGGATAAAGCGTGTAAAGATGGCACGAAATAATAGCGCCTAAAACCGAATCGCCCAGAAATTCTAAACGTTCGTAGTTTTTACATTCTTTATTCTTCGAGGAAGTTTTAAGTGAAAATGCTTCACGGTAAAGACTGATGTTCTGAACTCCGCAACCGGTAATTTTACTGATTTCGTGGCTTAGATGATAATCTTTTTCCGAGAAGTTTTTTTTTCTTTGGGTGAGGAATTTAGAAAGGTATTTCTTTAACTCCATACACTTTGCGTTTTATATTTTTTTGAAAAGCACACATGCATTATGGCCGCCGAAACCGAAAGTATTGCTCATGGCAAAGTTTACCTCCTTATCTACAGCGTGATTAAACGTGAAGTTCAATCGGCTGTCGATTCTTTCATCGTCGGTAAAATGGTTGATTGTAGGCGGCACCTTGTTGTGGATAATGGTTTTCAACGCAGCGATTGCTTCGATCACGCCGGCTGCACCCAGAAGGTGACCGGTCATTGATTTGGTGGAGTTGATCTGGATGTCGTAAGCATGTTCACCCAATAATTTAGAAATCGCGCTTGATTCAGCGATGTCACCCAGCGGAGTAGAAGTACCGTGCATATTGATATGATCTACTTCGTCGGTTGTTACACCTGCGTCTTCAAGGCAGTTCTTCATTACAAGATAAGCGCCTAAACCTTCCGGATGTGGTGCAGTCATGTGGTATGCGTCTGCACTCATTCCACCACCACTCAATTCGGCATAGATGGTTGCCCCTCGTTTCACGGCGTGTTCGTATTCTTCAAGAATAATACAGCCGGCTCCTTCACCAAGAACAAATCCGTCCCTGTCTTTGTCGAACGGTCTCGATGCGGTTTTCGGGTCGTCGTTTCTTGTGGAAAGCGCCATCATCGCATTGAAACCACCAACGCCGCTTGCGGTAACCGCTGCTTCGGAACCACCACAAACGATCACATCAGCTTTTCCTAACTGGATCAGCATTTTGGAGTCGATAATGGCGTTTGCAGAGGATGCACATGCGGAAACTGTGGTATAATTCGGACCGTGAAATCCGTATTCTATAGAAATTTGACCGCCAGTAATGTCGGCAATCATTTTAGGAATAAAAAATGGATTGAAACGTGGAATTTCTGTGTTTGCCCAACCCAAAACCTCGTTTTCGAAAGTTTCGAGGCCGCCAATTCCTGAACCCCAAATTACACCGACTCTGTTTTTGTCAACTGAGCCACTCAAAATGCCTGAATGTTGAACAGCTTCGCGAGCTGCAACGAGCCCGAACTGTGTGTTTCGGTCCATTTTCTTTGCCTCTTTCTTGTCGAAATGGTTTAATGGATCGAAATTTTTTACTTCGCAGGCGAATTTGGTTTTGAAGTTTGTGGCATCAAAAAGAGTAATCGGAGCGGCTCCGCTCTCACCTTTGAGAAGGTTTTCCCAGTATTCTTTAGCGTTTTTTCCAATCGGTGTAATAGCTCCAAATCCTGTTACAACTACTCTTTTTAATTCCATAAAGTTTGTTTCTGTTGAAAGAATATTATTTGTTCACTACTTCTTCAATGTAAGCAATAGCGTGTCCTACAGTAGTAATTTTCTCTGCTTGGTCATCAGGAATCTGGATGTTGAATTCTTTTTCGAATTCCATAATCAATTCCACAGTGTCCAAAGAATCAGCCCCTAAATCATTAGTGAAGCTAGCTTCTGGAGTTACTTCTGTTTCTTCAACGTCGAGTTTATCAGCGATAATAGCTTTTACTCTTGATGCAATGTCTGACATAGTAATTTATTTTTAGTTAATTGTTAGATGGTGCAAATATATAAAATTCTTTAGGATAATGAGTTTTTTTATTATTTTTTAAAGGGTTATCGTTTGCCATGAAACATCTGAAATCCAACAATAGCGGATGGCTTATGACAAATAGGATTAAAAAGTTTGGGACACAATCAGAACAGACAATTGCTTTCTGAAATCACAATTCATAATCAGAAAGACAAAATACCGGAACCATATTCAGTAGAGAGAAGATTTACAACCTGCTGCGACCTTTTTCAAAAGTTATGGGGCCGGAATATCGCAACTTCCACATCCAATGAATGTATGTGTTGCAAATCACTTCCCGCGAAGGTACGCTGACAAAAAAGTAATTTTGAAACAACATTAATAATTATTAAAGGAACTGGTCAGTTTCCGGTTGTCTTGAATTTTACAAACAAAAAAATCTACCGAAAAATTCCGGTAGATTCTAAAAACACAAATGATGAAAAAAAATTTCTCTTGACTAACGTAAAAACCGCGATTGTTATTTCTTAACAATAAGTTAAAATTCGTAATTACTCCGTCGGTCGGAAAACCAATCCGCTTTCCTCAAAATAGTCGAGCGTAATTCGGTCACCGTCGTTTACATTTCCTGCGAGGATTTCTTTGGAAAGCTTATTCAACACCTCCTGCTGCAATACTCTTTTCAAAGGTCTTGCTCCGAAACTCGGGTCGTAGCCTTTGTTCATGATATAATTAATGGCGTCGTCGGTTGCGGTCATATAGATTCCGCGTTTCTCCAGCATTTTGTTGAAACCGTTCAACTGATAGTGCACAATCTTGCCAATTTCCTTTTTGTTTAATGGCTGGAAGAGCACCACCTCATCAATTCTGTTTAGGAATTCAGGTCTTAAAGTCTGTTTCAGCAATCCGAACACCTCATCTTTGGTTTTGTCAACAATTTCGGCAACATTATCATCGGTGATGTTTTCGAAATTTTCCTGGATTAAATGGGAACCGAGATTCGAAGTCATAATGATAATCGAATTCTTGAAGTTCACTACTCTTCCTTTATTGTCGGTCAATCTTCCGTCGTCTAAAACCTGAAGCAAAGTGTTGAAAACATCGGGATGCGCCTTTTCGATTTCGTCTAAAAGCACTACTGAATAAGGTCTTCTGCGAACCGCTTCTGTCAACTGGCCACCTTCGTCATAACCGACGTATCCTGGAGGAGCGCCGACTAAACGAGAAACGCTGTGTCTTTCCTGATATTCGCTCATATCGATTCGGGTCATATTGTTTTCGTCGTCGAACAGAAATTCCGCAAGTGCTTTTGCCAATTCGGTTTTACCGACGCCGGTTGTTCCGAGGAACAGGAAGCTTCCGATCGGTTTTTTCTCGTCATTCAAACCAGCTCTGTTTCTGCGGATCGCGTCTGCAACGGAGGTAATCGCCTCGTCCTGTCCCACTACTCTTTTGTGGAGCTCGTCTTCCAGATGGAGCAATTTTTCTCTTTCGCTTTGGAGGAGTTTGGTTACAGGAATTCCAGTCCATTTGGAAATGACTTCCGAGATATTTTCAGCAGTTACCTCTTCTTTGATCAACTCGTTTTGGTGGTTCTGCATTTCAAGTTCGAGGGTTTTCAGTTCCTCTTCTTTTTCGCGGAGCTTACCGTATTGGATCTCGGCGACTTTTGCGTAATCTCCAGCTCTCGATGCGCGTTCGGCTTCCAGTTTCAGGGATTCGATTTCTTTTTTAACGATGGTTAAATCTTCCGATTTTTGCTTTTCTTTCAGCCATTTCGCATTGATTTCGTTTCGCTGCTCGGAAACTTTCGCGATGTCTTCTTTTAAATGGTCGATTTTGGTTTGGTTACCTTCCCTTGAAATAGCAGCCAACTCGATTTCCATCTGCATCAGTTTTCTGTCGAGCACGTCAAGTTCCTCGGGTTTGGAGTTGATTTCCATTCTGAGTTTTGCAGAAGCTTCGTCAATAAGGTCGATCGCTTTGTCGGGTAGAAAACGGTCGGAAATGTATCTTTGAGATTGCTCCACTGCCGCGATAATCGCCTCATCTTTAATTCTTACTTTATGGTGCGCTTCGTATTTATCCTTGATTCCACGGAGGATCGAAATTGCGGATTCGGTATCCGGTTCTTCGACCATCACTTTCTGGAAACGTCTTTCGAGCGCTTTATCTTTCTCGAAATATTTTTGGTATTCGTTCAAAGTAGTTGCACCCACTGCACGAAGTTCTCCTCGCGCCAAAGCGGGTTTCAGAATGTTTGCGGCGTCCATCGCTCCTTCACCGCCACCTGCACCTACTAAAGTGTGGATCTCGTCGATGAAGAGAATAATTTGTCCGTCGCTTTTAATTACTTCATTTACAACGGATTTCAATCTTTCCTCGAATTCACCTTTGTATTTTGCACCTGCAATCAAGGCGCCCATATCTAAGGAAAACAAAGTTTTGTCAGCGAGGTTTTCGGGAACGTCGCCCGAAATAATTCTGTGCGCGATTCCTTCTGCAATCGCGGTTTTACCTACGCCGGGTTCACCGATGAGGATCGGGTTGTTCTTGGTTCTTCGGGAAAGGATCTGCAAAACCCTTCTGATTTCTTCATCACGGCCGATTACGGGGTCGAGTTTTCCTTCCGCAGCGAGTTCGTTGAAGTTTTTTGCATATTTATTTAAACTTTGGTAAGTTTCCTCCGAACTTGCAGAAGTTGCTTTAGAACCTTTTCTCAGTTCTTTGATGGCACTTTCCAGTCCGTTTTTGGTCACGCCCATGTCTTTCAACATTTTAGAGACCTCGGAACTCACCTCAAATAGCGAGAGCCACAGATGTTCGATCGTTACATATTCGTCACCCATTTTTTTTGCAATATTGGGCGCGTCGAGCAAAACTTTGTTTGCGGATTGAGAAAGGTAAATATTTCCGCCTTCCACTTTCGGGAGTTTTTCGATGTTTTCCCGATTCCGTTCTCTGACTAAATTAAACTCTGCCTCCGACTTTTTCAACAAAAATTCAGAGATATTTTCATCTACCTGAAAGATTCCTTCCAACAGATGTTGCGGTTCGATACTTTGGTTGCCAAACTCCATAGCAACCTGTTGCGCTTTTTGGATGGCTTCCTGTGATTTGGTGGTATATTGGTTAAAGTTCATATCTATTTCTTTTTTACTCTAAAAAACATTAAGAACCCACACAAATTTACCGATGAATTCTTAATGTCTTTATTAATCATTTATTAATTCTGAAAACTTTAACACAAAGACTGTACTATTTTTATTTTCATTAAGAAATGTGTCAATTTTTCCGATTTCATCAGTGTTAGCAGGAGTTTTTGTGACGAAATTTCCATTTTTTCAATTGCATCCTAACCAGTAAATTTCGATAATAGACAAAAAAAAGTGGGGTACGCGAAAAATGTCAAGATTGCTTTCGACTTTTACATTTATAAATTACCGTAATATGACACTCACAGAAAAACAGAAAGAGATTCTTGAAGTCGCCAAAACATTCTTTGCGGAACGAGGATACGTTGAAACATCCATGCGTGATCTGGCTCAACAACTCAATATAAAAGCGGCTTCGATTTACTCACATTTCAAGTCGAAGGAAGAGATTCTTACTATTATTAGCAATGAAATTTACGACATGATGAAAAGCAATATGGAGAAAATACAGCAGGAAAATCTAAATCCTACCGACAAATTCTTGCTATATGTAAAGCTTCATATTCTGGCTGTGACTAATTATCAGCAATCTTTCCGTATCTATTATAAATACTGGAACTTATCGAAAACAAATGCGGCAAAATACGGCCTACTTAATTATGAGTATTTCGACTTTATAAAAAAGTTGGTTTATGACGTGTTTCCGAAGCTGAAAGAACAGGTTTTCTATATCCCCAATGCGACCCCGCTTTTCATTATCGATACATTGAACAGCATTCCGAAAATCATCAATCCTGAAAACCCCGATATCGAGGGTGTAGTGAAAGACATTCAGGATCGACTGATGTACGGGTTACCAGAAAGACATGTGATTTTTCACCTCAATTAATTGCACATTCTTGTAAATCAGCAAGTTGATTTTTTTTAATTTTTAAGTATATTTGTTGGAGTCACTTTAAGTGAAATTTTTCAACAGACATGCATCATTTTCATCAGCTAAAAACCACCAAAGTCGCGAAGGAAACCAACGATTCCGTACACATCGCTTTCGAAGTTCCACAGAATTTAAGACACGAGTTCGCCTTTAAACAGGGGCAATATCTGAATCTTCGCTTTTTCTTCGACGGTGAGGATCTGCGCCGCTCCTACTCTATCATCAATGCACCTTCAGAAGGAAATTCTGATCTGGAAATCCTCGTGAAACATCTTGACGGCGGCAAAGTTTCCACCTATCTCAACAACGAACTGAAAGTGGGCGACCTGGTTGATGTAATGGCTCCAATGGGACATTTTTATACCAACTACCATTCTTCAAATGAGAAAACTTACATAGGACTCGCTGCAGGAAGCGGAATTTCTCCCGTTCTCTCCAATTTGAAGGAAGCACTTTTCCAGGAACCGAAAAGCAATGCCTACCTTTTTTTCAGCAACAAGAGTTTGAGCGATATCATCTTCAAGAAAGAAATCGATGAACTCGCCAGGAAATTCAACGGCAGATTGCATGTGATTTACATTCTTTCCCGCGAAAAACATTTTGAGGATGAACTTTTCGAAGGCAGAATCTCACCCGAAAAACTTGATCTGCTGTTCAGTCGCTTTACCGAAATCCCTGTTCAGGAATCCACTTATTTTATTTGCGGACCATCCGAAATGATCAAGGGAATCGCCGATTACCTGAAGAACGACAGAAAAGTTCCCTCACTACAAATCATGTATGAATATTACGCAGCTCCCGATGATGAAGAAAATGCTGAGATGAGCGACGAATTCAAAGCAATCCCAAATATCGAAAGCATGGTGACGGTGATTATCGATGACGACGAATATTCCTTTCACCTCAATTCGAAAAAAAACAGTATTTTAGACCAGGCGTTACAGGAAAAACTACCGGTTCCTTTCGCTTGCAAAGGCGGGGTTTGCTGCACCTGCAAAGCTCAGGTGATGGATGGCGAAGTATTTATGGAGAAAAATTTCGCCCTCACTGAAGACGAGGTCGAAAAAGGATTCGTTCTCACTTGCCAATGTCACCCGACAACCAACGTGGTGATGCTGAACTACGATGTTTAATGTAACTTAGGAAACCTCATAGGTTTTCGAAACCTATGAGGTTTACCCCGAAAGTCATGAAAAAATTCCGTTTAAAGAAAATAAAACTAAAAAAAGACGCTATGACTGACTGGAAATTCGCTTCATTAATTGAAGTCGACAAAGAGTACAAAGTTGACGGTCTGAATATCTGGAACCATTACTGGCATTGCAGCGACCGCAAGATTGAAGTGCGCGGACCGTTTGAAGGACAGGTTTATTTCTTCAACGAGTACGAAATACAGACTCCGACCAAGAAAGTAAATTTCGTTGCAGGCGAGTTCATCAACGGGCAGATCGGGATTTATGTAAAGGACGAAAAAACGGTGTAAGCGTAATTCGCTTACATTCTGACCTTCGGTCAAAAAAAACTATTTCCTACCAATAAAAGAAAATGAAATGGACACAGAAAAATTCTTAGCATACGTACAGCAGGAAAACAAAGTGGAGCCGAAAGATGTAATGCCCGATGATTACAGAAAACTCCTCGTGCGACAGATCTCGCAACATGCACACTCCGAAGTGGTGGGAATGCTTCCTGAAGCCAATTGGATCACCCGCGCTCCTTCGCTAAGAAGAAAAATGGCGCTTTTAGCAAAAATTCAGGATGAGGCGGGACACGGACTTTACCTTTACGCAGCGACCGAAACTTTAGGAAACGGCGAAATTGTTGCCGACCGAGATTCAACCTACAACGATATGCTTTCGGGAAAGGCAAAATATTCAAGCATCTTTAATTACCCCGCACTTTCGTGGGCAGATATTGGCGCAATTGGCTGGTTGGTTGACGGCGCCGCAATTATGAACCAGGTGATGCTCATGGGAAATTCTTACGGACCCTATTCCAGAGCGATGGTGAGAATCTGTAAGGAAGAAAGTTTTCATCAGCGTCAAGGATACGAAATTCTGATGACGCTTTGCCGCGGAACGAAGGAGCAGAAGGATTTGGCACAGGAAGCACTGAATCGTTTTTGGTGGCCCGCTTTGATGATGTTCGGACCGAATGACGACGCGTCGCCAAACTCCCAAAAATCGATGAACTACCGAGTAAAGCGCGAAAGCAACGATTCCTTAAGACAAAGATTTGTAGATGTCACCGTTCCACAAGCTGAATTTCTTGGGTTGAAAATTCCTGACGAAAAACTGAAATGGAACGAAGAAAGGCAACATTATGATTTCGGTGATTTACCGTGGGATGAATTTATGGAAGTACTAAAAGGAAACGGAACCTGCAACAAAAAACGCCTTGAAACCAAGAGAAAAGCTCAGCAGGAAAATGCGTGGGTAAAAGATGCAGCGATGGCGTATGCAGCGAAGAAAAACGAACTGAATGAATCTGCAAGTTGAATACCGGATACAGTCTCAAAAATCAAAATGACCGCAATTGCGGTCATTTCTCTTATTTGGATTCCTTGATGTGTTCCTTGATTTTCTCTTCCAGCTCTTCAGCTAATTCGGGATTGTCTTTCAGCATATCTTTTACTGCGTCTCTTCCCTGACCAAGTTTGGTGTCGTCGTAGCTGAACCAGGATCCGCTTTTCTTCACGATTCCCATATCAACCGCAGTATCGAGGATTTCTCCGACTTTAGAAACTCCCTCTCCGTACATGATGTCGAATTCCGCCTGCTTGAAAGGTGGCGCAACTTTGTTCTTCACGATTTTTACCTTCACTCGGCTTCCTACTGCTTCGTCTCCCGACTTGATCGGAGCGCTTGCTTTCCTGATATCGATTCGTACAGAAGCGTAGAATTTCAAGGCATTTCCACCGGTCGTAGTTTCGGGGTTTCCGAACATTACACCGATCTTCTCTCTCAACTGGTTGATGAAAATTACGGTACATTTTGTTCTGGAAATGGTCGCGGTCAATTTTCTCAACGCCTGCGACATCAATCTTGCATGGAGTCCCATTTTGGAATCACCCATTTCTCCCTCGATTTCCGCTTTTGGCGTAAGTGCCGCCACAGAGTCGATCACCACGATATCGATTGCCCCGGAACGGATCAGGTTGTCTGCAATTTCCAGCGCCTGCTCACCATTGTCCGGTTGGGAAATAATCAAATCATCGAGGTTGATTCCCAACTTCGCAGCGTAATGTCTGTCGAATGCATGTTCCGCGTCAATAAATGCTGCGATTCCTCCCATTTTCTGCGCTTCGGCGATTGCATGTAAAGTCAGGGTAGTTTTTCCCGAAGATTCAGGGCCGTAAATTTCGATCACTCTTCCTTTAGGATAACCGCCAACTCCGAGCGCCAAATCCAAACCAAGCGATCCGGATGGAATCACTTCAATCGAAGTATCCACGGAGTCGTCTCCCAAAGTCATTACGGTTCCCTTTCCATAGGTTTTATCGAGTTTGTCGAGCACTAAGGCGAGTGCTTTTTTCTTATCTTCCATACTGCTCATCTGTAAAATTATTTTTCCAAAAGTACGCAAATTATCACTCTTTTCCCACAGTTATTTCACCCTAATTTTTAAAATTGAGATTTAAAAAGAGAATTTCGGGGCAAAAAATCGCTTTTTGTTGTTGATATATTTGCCTAACAAAAAAATATTGCTAAATTTGCACCACTCAAATCAAAACAGACCCATGGTGTAGCGGTAACACTACTGATTTTGGTTCAGTCATCTGGGGTTCGAATCCCTGTGGGTCTACATTGCAAAACAAGCAATCAATTGATATTCAGTTGGTTGCTTTTTTATTTTTCCTATTTTTAGCCTTTAGGACAAGGCTTGGGGCAAGGATAATAAAAATAATTAATCATTAGATTGATTAGCAGGATTTTGATTTAACAAGGATTTCATTGCTAAACAAAATCATATTGTTTAAATCAGTTACAAGTTTTATAAATGATTTTGACAAGTAAAATAATTATCTCTTAAATTCACTCTAAATTATGTAACTTCTGACCATCATTGGGATATTGCTATTATGCTCTACCAATATTTACGGATAATTTGAATCAATTGCAAAAGGTTTTTAAAACTTTACAAAAGACAAAAAAGTATTCATAATTAATTGCAATTCAATTACATAAAGCAAATCCTGCGACTTATCTAATGTATTTACTATAGAATCTAAAAAGGCTTATTAAGCATATCAAATCACTTTCAGTTGAAGAATTTTTTCCAAAAAATTGACTTGAAATCAAATTGAAAATGCCCCCACCCGCTGAAAAAAATTGGTTTTCCTTTTGCCTGTGAGGGGGCGTAGTTTATGTATATACTATTTGGTCTCGGATTTATTAGAATTTTTTAACTTTTCTCTCAACTCACCCACCATACACGTTGAGTACAATTCAATTTTTTCCGAACTAATCTTTTTATAGACTTCAATCTTATTAAAACTTAGTAACTTAACACCTGATACATTTCCTGTATTAAAAGAATTTACATATTCAAACAAGAATACCGCAAAAAGGCTGTCGTTCTCAAGCCTTGACCAATCTCTACCATATTCATCTTTATAAGTTTGTAAATCTTTATTTTGTACACTAAAAAACACAGGTACACCTTTAACATTTGCATCAAATAATTCATCAAATTTATCTTCATCTACAAAGACAAAATTTATCATATCAAATTTTCCGAAAAAATTGAAGAAAAAGAAGTCACCATAATAGTAAACTTTGAATAATTCTTTGCTATAGTCAAAATTATTTTGGCTTTGCCTTTCTTTGTTTTCAGCTTTTTCTTCACTCAAAAAATCATTTGAGAGAAAATGTTTTTTGAAAAAATAGCCAAAAGATAGCATATAAGCGACTATCGTAAAAACCAACTTAATCTTATCTCTTCTCGTGGTTTCTCCAAACTCTTCGTCTAATCCATATACCGAATATATGCTTAATAATACCAAGGAAAGTAGAACTAAGCCCACAATAGCTAATGGAATCTTTTTAATTTTATTAGGATACACCATCAAAGCCAGTTCAATACCAACTGTTACTGCAATTAAAGTAGATACAAATTCAGCCCAAATTGATAACGAAGTACCAAAATCATTTTTTTGTAATAAAACCGCAGTTACTATATCAATTATTCTGGACAAAAACATTCCAGCAAATAAAGCTGGAATAAAGAGAATATATCTGATGAGCCTCATTATTCAGTTTTCTTTCTTATCATAAATCCTGTTACAAATCCAAAAAATAGAGTTTCAAGAAGAAAGTGAGCTAAAATAAACCATCCAATGAATTTCAAAATATTCAAAAAGGAAAATTCAAAATCGTCAAACATTGAATAAGCAAAATAGAATGGAACAGCAAACATCAATAGTTTCAGTAGTAACATAATGGCTTTCCCTGCTGTTGAATAAGAACCAATTCCATACAAGTCTAATACAGTATTAATTTTGTAGGGGGTTTGTTTTCCGATAAACATAATAGTTGAGTTTTTATTTCATCAGCCCACAAAATGAAGTTTGTTAAATAGAAAAAGCGTGTGGGTTCAAACATCGTTGTAAGAGGCTCGGCAAAGCCCACAGCAAACAAGTCCTACTAACACACGCCCAGAGGGGCGGTGCATGAGACTTGTTATTCTTGCTGTTAAAATTTTGCCGATTTCTTACAGAATAACAGAGTTCAACGCTCCTATAAAGAATTTATATTAATTTTTTAATTCACTCAATTTCAATTTTCACAAATTTAAAATTTTCTTTCTTTTTATGTCCATATATTTACAGTTTACAATTAAATGCTTTAATCAATCTTTGGTCAATTGTATGATTATTGTAGTTATTTAATAATAGTAAGTTTCGTTTCTGTCATTACTAATCTTCCTTTGAATAAAGAGACTTTGCCTTTCATAAAAACCTTTTTGTTTTCAATTCCCCCAATAGGTGACATGTCAAATCTTTTTTTAAAGATTCGGTCAAAGCAAACTAAATAAAGTTGTTGGAAATATTCTCCTGTAAGTCCTATTTGGAATTCTTTATTATAGAGTCTTATCAACTCATCGTCATCCTCATAATAAAGTCTAAAAAATAAAAACCTGAGGAGATTATTCTGATTGACGTAAACCTCTCCATCTTTTGAAAATCCTGAATTGTCACTTTCATTTTGAGACTTCTTCATTTCATTTAATATATCATTAAAATATTCTTGAAGTAGTTTTTCCATTATAGTTTTTGTTTGATGTTAATTCAATTAAAAATTATTGAGGTTTAATTTTAAGGTTTCTACTTCGCTTTTTAAATCCTCAATTTCTCTTTCTAAATTCAAAACTTTGTCATTTATTTCATCATTGTTAAATGAACTGTCAAAGCTTTGATTTGACCAAACATCTTTTTTTACATTAATGTTCTTTTTGATTGAGTTAATTTCTTTTTGTTGTTTATAAATGATAAAAGTTAAAAAGACTGTAAAGGTTAAAAGTAACAGGGTTAAAATTTTGTTGATTGTTTTCATGTTGAATTAATTAATAGTTATGAGTTATTTTACTTAACAAAGCTTGGCTAAATTAAATTTATAAGGAAAACATTATTTATGGTTTTCTTTATTTTTTATTATTTAATTTTGATTCTAGTGTCTGTTTCCTCTGATTGTTCTAACATAACTGTTTCGTCTGTATAAATAATTAATATTCTGTTTTGCTTAAATTGTTTCATTAATTCTTTTCCAATAATTAATACCTCATCTTTAAAAATATTTTCATCTAAAGGAAATTTAGGATAATTAATAAAATCAATTTTAAGGTGTGGCTCTTTTTGGTTATTCAAAACAATTACTGTTTTTGACACAGAAGCACTTAAATAAATATCTTTTTCTTTTGAAAGCTGTTTTTGTAATTCTGATAGTGATTCAATAACTAAATTTTCATCAATCTGTTTTTGAGTATAGCCATACTCCAAACCAATAAAAATACTTGCTTGCAATGTTTTGATTTTTGTTTCTTTAATTTTCATTTGTAGGCTCGGAGGTTTTCAAGTTATTTTATAACATAACAATACTTTATTGATAGAGAATTTTTAAAATCTTTATCTGAATGGTATTCAATTGAATAATTATGGAAATGTTTACTGAAAATGAAGGAAAACAACATATTTTTATTATTTGGGTTAAATAATCACATCGTTTTAGCACCTTCGCCTGTTGTGGTCAAGCAGGTTGCTCAGTCTTTATAGACTAGTCTTGATGATAATGTAAAAGTAAAGATTATTTTTTTCTTGACAAAATATTAAAATAAAAATGCAAAATACTGTTAATCAATATTTTGCATTATTATTTTCAGCTAATTTTATAAAATCGGCAACATTAGGGAATAATAGGAGTAAATTTTTATTAAGTATTACTAATATAAATATTATAATAATTTAATTACCAATTGTCTATTACTATAATATCTTTTAATATATCTTTTTTTATTGTTGTTACCTCACTTAATAATTGTTCTACCTCTTCCTTTAATAAATGGATATTTTGTTTAGTGGTTACTAAAGAATCGTGAATGCTCCAAATAGGCATGTTTTTATGGTTTTTGTTAATTCTTAAAGCAACATAATCTAATAAGCAGTACGATTCAATATGACTTAACAATTTATCAAAATTTACACATTCATCTTTTATAAATTTCATTATCTTACTTATACTTGGGTAAATTGTTCTAAATTGTTTTGCTTCCTTTGTTGTTGTTCTCGGACTGCTGAAAAAGACTTCCATCATTACAGATTTTGCGTAATCTCTTTTGGTTTCAAAAGATTCTTTAATTCTTGGTTGCTCAAAATCAATTTTCCTTCTTTTTTTTAATTTGCTTCTTGGTTCGATGTAATTGATTTTCATTTTATAAGTTTTTCCTTCTTCATCATTTTGAATTTCTAAATGATTAGAAAAATTTGTATAAAAATCTTCTGTTAAAATAATTTCTACGAATCCTATTATTTCGTCTCTATCCACATCTAAATTACATAGTTCCTCAAATTTCTTTTTAGATATTAATTTTGATGCTCCGATTTGTTTAACCAATTTGTAATCTTTCTTTAAAAAAGCCTTTAGAAAAACCGCAAAAAAGAACGGTTGAGAAGCTCTAATATCAACTGCACTTAATCTATCTTCTTTGTAGTACAAACATTTTCTTAACTCTTTGTTTGTTCTGGTTAAATTAGTATGTAAGCGATTATCAGAATTGGGATTAATAGAATATTTCCAGTCTTTTTTATTATACTCTGATATTAATTGCATTCCCGATTGATATTTGGCGTAATTTAGCTCTTTGTAGGGCTTAATTATCTCAAAAGCTAACATTATATCTATTGTTAAATTATCATCAAAATACCGAACTAAATGAGGTCTCTTTTTGAGATGAAATTCTTTCTTGTCACTTATTGAATTAGCGTTATCATTTAGTTTTTTATTTTTTTCTTTTTCGAATTTTTTCAATAAAGATTTATCTGTAATTATATATTCAATAATATCATCAAATAAATACTTTTCTGTTAATCTGTATTGGTTGCTTGTTCCTTTATCCGTAGAATAATTAAAGGCTTTTTCAATAATTTTACTATCGATAAAAAAATCTAAATACTTTGTATATTTCGAGAAAATTCCTTTTAGTTTTTCAGAATTTAAGCTAACTAAATAATTTTCTTTTTCAGTATTTCTGTAATGACTTGGTAAGCTAATGAATAGACTTAAAAAATAAACGGCAATATCTAATTTGATATGAGGTTTATTATATTCGTTCAATTCTAAAATAAACCCTTCCAAATCTTTTAGAAGGGTTTTTTGAATGAGGACTGTTTTATTCTCCATAACTCATTCTTTTTTGACCGTTAATATACTCCTGAACCTCGCAGTTTCTGTATAATACTCTTCTCCCAACTTTGTGAGAAGGTATTTCTCCACTTCTACTACGATTGTTTAAAGTTCCTTTTGAGATTTTCAGTCTCTTGCAAACTTCTTCTCGTGTCAAATACTCTGAATCTGATTCAGATTTTTTAAATAAATCTGAAAATCTTTCTAATTCACTTGAAACTGCATTTTTTACAATTTCTGCTAAACTTTCAGGTGTTACCTGTACTAATTTTAATGTTTCCATAACGTAATTTTATTTGATTAATAATGGAACAATTAAAATGTGGATTTTGAGGATGGAAAAATTTTTGGTGATTGTTAATTAAAAAAAAAAATAACCCTCTGTAATCTTTATGATTAGAGGGTTTTTGAATAATTTTAATATTTTTTCAGAAAAAAAAGTTGCTGTTTTTGTGGATTTTAATAAAAAATATCTTTTAAAGAATCAATTTCAGTTTTATATTTTGGTTTTCTATTGACATCTTTTTTTGCATTACTTTTCATTTTTCTAATGTCTTTAAAGCTCTTATCAATACTTTCAAATTTGAACCTTTCCGCCCACCAATTATCATATTTTGTATTGTTTTGTTTTATACTTTCAATGAAGAATTCTTGAAGGGTAGAGATTAAGTAACCATAATCACTTAGAGTAAATTGTTTATTTGAGTTAAAATGTTTAGAAAGATTAATTTTATTTTGAATTTTATTGTTAATTTTAAAGACTTCAGTAAAATCTTTTTTTGAAGGACTGATATTAATTAGTTCTATGAGTTCATTGTATAGATTTTCTATTTTATCAAAATTTCTATTCCCAAAAACAGTTAGTGGAATCTCATCTTCTCTTTTTATGTCTCTTAAAATAAGATGATTATCATATAGATAAGATACTAATTCTTTCAATTTATTAATATGATAAGCATTTATTTCTTTTTCAGTTGTCAAGCTATATTTTATGTCTAAATCACTATTGTTATCTAATTGTATTAATTTTTGTGAAATAGTAATTTGGTAATTGTTTAATTCCTTTATTTTCAATTCACAGCCCCTCACGAAATCAAATAATTCTTGTTTGTATATTTCAAACCTTTCTAGTTTGGATTGTTTTTCAAAATGGTTAACTACTGTATCGTAAGAATTATCAATAAGGCTTTTGAAAAGTTCAAAATTCAACAGTTCAAGAGTTACATCTGGGTTTATTATGAAATTTATTTTATTGATTTTTTCCGAGATATAATCCTTGTAAACATCAGAATCTATTAAATGATTTTTATATGTATTAATGATTTTAGTTCTTAGGTCTGTGAGAATTTTCTTTTTTTCGGCAATTGTGTTTTTAAGTTTAATTCTGCTTCTGCTATTATAATTTTCAGGATTTATTTCTAGTATTTTATCAGTTAGTGGATTTAGGATTTTACTAATGAGAAATGTACAAAAGAAGCTGTTTCCAGTAAACTCAATGAACATTTTATTTACAAGAAAAATTAGTTCGGATGTGTTCTTTTTTAATTCTTCAAGATTGTTGTTTCCTAGAATAATCTCTAATAAAGTTTCTATTTTTGAATATGTCATAATTAAACTGCATTTAAATTTATGATTTTGCCGTTTTGTTTTTTCAACTCTTCAATTTGTTTTTGTAATTCTTCAATTTGTTTTGATTGCAAATCAGCTCTTTGAAGTTTTTCATTTCTCAACAATATATTTTCTCTTCTAATCTTTTCATGTTCAGAAGTAGGTTTGAAATAACTTTTAAAAGTTCCTTCGTTTGTATGTCCTGTAAACTGCCATATTTCAAGTAAATCCCATCCCTCCATATATCTATTAGTACAAAAACTTGTTCTTGAATTATGAAAGGTTATTTTATCTTCGTATTTGTTTTCAATGAACTTAACACCTTTGTTTGTGGCTATTTCCTGTAAAATTATCTTTTCTTTGAAATATGGAATTTCTCTAAAAATTTCTTTCAAGTATAGATTGGCATTCTGATTTGATAAAGCAATACTATTAATATTACCTCCATATTTTAAAAGTATTTCTTCTGTATATCCAAAAAATGGAAAACTTACATTTTTCTCTACTTTAGAAGTAAGAATGTGAATTGTTTTATTGCTAAAATCTAAATGTTTAGGATTGATTCTCGTTAAATCTTCAAATCTTAAAGATGTATGGCAGCCTAAAATAAACAAATCCCTTACTTTTTCTAACCTCTTATTGTTACTAAAATCGTATTGATATAAAATAGTGATTTCTTCTTCTGTTAAAGCAATTTTATTATTAGATGTAGCTTTAGGTAAAAAGTCGTTTTGCATAAAACTTCTATTGTTGGTGTGTCCTTCGGTAAATGCCCATCTTAATAATTGACTTATTCTCTTCACTCTTGTTTTAACTGTGGCAGATTGTTTTTTATCTTTTCCATTTAATAACCAGTTTTGAAATTTTAGACAAGTTGTTACATCAAAAGTATCTATATCTAAAACGATTCTATTTTCCGATGCAAATTTTTTCAAATCAGAATATGCAACATTAAAACTTGAAATGTATGACTTATGCAACGGCTTTAAACCTCCTGCAATAGCGTTGTCTCTTTTTAAGTATATTATTTCCATGAAATCATTATAGATGTCATCAAAACTTTTTTTCTTTTTATTTACCGTCTTTAGTTCTCTTTCATTAATAGCATTTGTTACAATAGTTTTAAGTTCTTCTTTTGTTGGAAGTCTATTATATTGTTCATTGAATTTATTATGAAAATCAGGAATTTTAGTTTTAAACTTGTTGAGTTTATTGTTTAGCTCCTTTTTATTTTCTCCAGACAAAATTTTCTTTTCAGTCTTTTCCCAATCCTTAGGTAAAACTTTTATTCCTGTTGTAAATCCAGTCTGAAAATCTTTAAATAGATATATCCCTTTAATAAGTGTTGGTTTATCAGAATTAGGTTCTTTTAGTCTGAATGTAACCGTTCCGACTTCTGAATTAAATTTTGTTTCCATTGATGTAGGTTTTATGAAACAAATCTACTAAATAATTCAATTGGGGCAAGGTGTGGGACAAGGTAAATTTTGAATTTTATTATTTCTTATTGTTTCTTGTTAGATTAAAAACTCTTTATTTAAAGGGTTTTATAGTGCTATTAAAAATATTAAAATTTAAAGAAAAACAAAGATTGTATTTCCTGTGGGTCTACAATTTCAAAGGCGTAATTTATTGATTTTCAATTTATTACGCTTTTAGAGGATGTTCACCAGGGTAAGTTTTTCTGAACTTTTCGTAATATTTATCAAAGTACTCTGGCTTTCCCCATTCGGTCAACTGTTGCCGCACCTCCTCATTCGTTTTAGAAAACTGCATCGCTCCCCAAATCACGATATCGATTTCGTTTGGGTCATCTAGCATCATTTCCGCATGGTCACGGATTGAAAACTCGTCCTCCATTTGGAGAAATTTCAGTTATTAATTTGACTTCTTCGCCTTTATCATCATTTCCAGCATATCCCACATTTCCTGCGGAATCTGTTCGAGCATATTGAATTCTCCGGCGCCCTGCAACCATTCGCCACCGTCGATGGTAACGACTTCACCGTTCATATACGCCGAATAATCGGAAACGAGATACGCCGCAAGATTCGCCAATTCCTGATGTTCGCCAACTCTGCGAAGTGGAACTTTTTTGCGCATATCGAATTTTTCTGCCAAATCTCCCGGCAATAATCTTTCCCAAGCTCCTTTCGTTGGGAACGGTCCCGGTGCGATGGCGTTGAAACGGATGTTGTACTTTGCCCACTCTACGGCGAGACTTCTCGTCATCGCCAAAACTCCGGCTTTTGCACATGCGGAAGGTACGACGAATGCAGAACCGGTCCATGAATATGTCGTTACGATGTTTAGAACAGTTCCCGGGATTTTATTTTCAATCCAGAATTTTCCGACAGCGAGCGTGCAATTTTTTGTCCCCTTCAAAACAATATCGAGAATCGAATCGAATGCGGAATGCGTCAAACGTTCGGTTGGAGCGATGAAGTTTCCGGCGGCATTGTTGAGCAGGATGTCGATTTGCCCGAATTCTTTAATGGCTGCGTCTTTCATGGCGACCACCTCGTCCCAGTTTCGGACATCGCAAGCAACGGCAAGAACTTTTCCTCCGGTTTCTGCTTCCAACTCTTTGGCTGTTGTTTGCAGTTTCTCCAGATTTCGGGAGGTGATGACCACTTTCGCTCCGAGTTGCAGAAAATATTTGGTCATTGCTTTTCCCAGTCCGCTTCCGCCACCGGTTACGATGGCTATTTTATCTTTCAGTGCGTCTTCGCGCAGCATTCCTTCAGTGTACTTCATTTTTGTTTCAAGTTTCAAGTTTCAGGTTTAAAGTTACGGATTTTGGGAGAAGGTCTCGGGATTTTTGATATTTGGTGAATAGGAATGTTTGTTAAGATCGTATGAATCAGCAAACCGTGTTGTATTATTTTGTCGATAAATCATAAATAATTCCGATTGTGATTGCGACAACTTGAAAGGTAATTGTTCCAAATACATAGCCCAGGAAAGCTTTCACATAATTTCTAAAACTGTTTCCAAAAAATTGCCCAATTGCCCAACCCATGTAAATAAAGACGATCAAAAAAATAACAGCTTGATTGATCATAAAGGAGCTTGGGAAAAATTTATTGACCACGGGTTCAAATGAAAGAAATAGCATTCCCATTCCCATGACAAAAGCAATCACCACAAAAATTTCGTAAAAATTGTATTGATGTTTTCTGAAAAACAATTTGATCCAAAGAACAATCGGAACAGTCATCATAAGATTGGCATATCCGCAATTATTTTGAACCCAGCTCATAATATCTTTTATGCTTAAATTTCCATAAGCTTTTTTGTAAATTTCGAAGTATAGAATATCCGTCTTTAAATAATAGGAAATCAAAGTGTAAATTACCGAAGAAATAACAAGAAATGTGATCGGTTTTGTTACGTTTTGCCGATTCTTGTTGATATATTCCCGAATAGTTTCTCCGGGTCTTATCAGCAATTTTTTGCAGGTGTAAGCAAACCCTTTTCAAAACCTATTAAATTAAGAACTTCCTGGGTCACATAGTTTCTATCAATTCTTTTCAAATTCAGTGGTTTACCGCAGTTCTTGCAATATTGCCCGTCGATAATTTGCCCACAATTTTGACAGTTTTCTTCCATTATGCTTTTTGATTTCTTTGTTTCAGAATCTCATTTATTTCTTTAGCTCTTTTGTTTTTCGGATCGTTAACAAGTTTATAGATGAGGAAAAGAGGCAGTAACAAAACTAAAGTATATGCTTTGAAATAGATGCTTACGAAAACGATTCCAATAAGAAAACCTATCAAGAAAGCGTTAATGATCGAAAATGATTCTATATCTTTCTTTTCTTTTAGCAATTCGTCCGTGGTAAAATTTATTAATTCTTTCTGTTCCTTTCCGTGGATGTTTTTCTAAACTGACAAATATATCTATTTATGCAGAATTTCCCACGCAAGGGATTGAAGTGGAAATCCCGCAGTCCCGAAGTTTCGGGAAGAGGAATTGAAACGGAAAGCCCGGTCTTAGCAGTGGGAAAAACCTAACAGGTTTTGAAAACCTGTTAGGTTTGTGGACGTTGGCGAAGATGCGCCCAAAATTAGGTTGACCCTTCGAGATCCTCAGGGTGACAGGTTAAGGATAAGATTGAGATTGGTTCCCTGCCTGTCGGCAGACAGGGTCGTTCGTTCCTCACTCCTCGCAATGACACAAAAAAAGCTGCCCAAAACGGACAGCTATTTTCTATTCATTGAAAAGGTGAAATAAACCACCCCGATCTCGTCTCCGTCGAGACCACCCCTCCAAAGGAGGGGAACTCACGAATTCACTTTCTTAATACCCGAAAAGTTCCTCCAACGAAATTTTCTTCACTTCGCCGATTCTTTTCAGGTCGTCCATGTTCATTTTCTTTTCGGATGCTACCAATGCATAAGTGTATGGTTTTCCTGCGAAATTCGCCGCGTGGAAGTTCTTCAGATCCGCCATCGTGATTTTGTCGACGCCGTTGTAGGTTTGCTTTCGGATGTCGTCATTCAGCCCAAGTTGCTTAGCGGCGAGGTAACGGAACACAATGTCGTCCTGCATAATTTCTTCAACTTTCTTGGATTTGAATCCTCATATTTTACAACTTTTTGGGATTTGAAATCATTCCTTTCACCAAAAACCACTGTGCAGAAATGTAGGTAATCATCACCAACAAGCTCAAAACAACGGTTTCTTTTACAAAAAGATTGATGGAAAGCACCGAATCAGAAATCACAAAAAGAACAGCACCAAAAATCAAATTTTTATTAGATGTCAGAACTGCAAAATATAACATTGTTGAAATGACCAATCCGTAAATAATGACGGGGATTTTCATTTCATTTAAATAGGGAAACAGATAAAAAATCAGTCCCGAAGCGTACAATGAAAGCGCAACCGCCAAGAAAGGCAAATGTTTTCTGACAGAAAGCTTCAGGAAACAAAAAATGTAAAGAACGTGCGCCAACAGAAAACTTCCTAATCCTGCAAGAAATCCCCATTTGAACAGCAGAAAGAAATCTCCGAAGAAACTGAAGATTAATCCTATGACAAAAGTTTTATTGAGTAAGTTTTTTCTTGAGTTTGATTCGAAAACATAAATTAAAATCAGTAAGGGAATCAATAATGTTTTGGTGAAAAATCGCGGTTCTGTTTGATTTTTGAAAACGAAGAAGAGATCGGCTAAAAAGACGATGAACAGAATAATTTTTAAAATTTTTGTTTTCATTTCTTACTTTATTAATCCTTGAAGGATTCATATCATCTATCAAACAGCAACCTTTCTCCGTGTTTTTCTTCAGAAACTTTTCCGTTTTCGTAAGCCAAATGTCCGTTCACAAAAGTATGCGTTACTTTTGAAGAAAACTCCGTCCCTTCCAACGGAGACCAACCGCACTTGTAGAGAATATTTTCCTTGGAAACCGTCCATTTTGAATCCAAATCCACCAAAACCAAATCTGCTTTAAAACCTTCACGAATAAATCCACGCTTTTCAATCTCGAAAAGAATTGCGGGATTGTGGCACATTTTTTCAACGATTTTCTCCAATCTGATCCTTCTTTTGGCGTGCATTTCAAGCATCGCCACCAACGAATGTTGCACTAAAGGTGCTCCAGAAGGACATTTCGTATAGGGTTGATCTTTCTCTTCCAAGGTATGCGGTGCGTGATCGGTTGCGATGATATCGATTCTGCCGTCCTGAAGCGCTTTCCACAAACCTTCCTTGTCAGCAAACGTTTTTACGGCAGGATTCCACTTGATCAAAGTTCCTTTGGTATCGTAATCTTCATTGGTAAACCAAAGGTGATGAACGCAGACTTCCGCGGTGATTTTCTTGTCTTTTAAAGGAATATCGTTTCGGAACAGCTCCGTTTCTTTCACCGTGGAAAGGTGGTAAATATGAAGTCTCGCTCCGGTTTTCTTCGCCAATTCCACCGCTTTTGATGAAGACAAATAACACGCTTCCTCGCTTCTGATCAGGTGGTGAAACTTTACAGGAATATCTTCGCTGTATTCCGCTTTGTATTTTTCGGTATTTTCTCTGATGGTTTTTTCATCTTCGCAATGTACGCAAATCGGCATTTTGACTTTACTGAAAATTTCCTCCAAAGTTTCGGGATTATCGACCAACATATTTCCTGTGGATGAACCCAAAAACAGCTTTATCGCCGCCACATTTTTTGGATTGGTTTTCAAAACTTCGTCAAGATTGTCATTCGTTCCACCCATTGAAAACGAATAATTGGCAAAGGATTTCTCTGCCGCAATTTTATATTTCTCTTCGAGAAGTTCCTGTGTCACCGCATTGGGAGCGGTATTTGGCTGCTCGATATATGAAGTCACTCCTCCCGCAATTGCAGCGCGGCTTTCAGATTCGATGTCGCCTTTGTGAGTGAGTCCCGGTTCACGGAAATGCACTTGGTCATCAATCACGCCGGGAAGCAAAAATTTTCCTTCTGCGTCGATGATTTTATCAACTCCTTCTTCGGAAATATTATTTTCAATAATAGAAATCAGGTCGTCTTCAATCAGTAAATCATTTTTAAAGAGTTGATTTTCATTAACAATAGTGGCGTTCTTAATTAGAGTTTTCATTTTTAATATTAGATTTCATATTTCAGACGCCAGATTTCAGACGTTGAAGTTTGATTTATTTCGATTTCTACAAATTTAGTTTTATTAAACCGTCCATAAAAATCTACAATCTAAAATCTGTAATCTAAAATCTAAATTTTACCTTTGCCAAAAATATTGGGTTTTGTATAAAAAATTACTGGGACAGACTGCGCTTTACGGACTTACGACGGTGGTGATTCGCCTGTTCCCGTTCATCATCAATCCTTATATTACGAAAGCATTCGGACCAGAAGCGTATTCGCCGTTTGCAGATTTCTACTCTGTTGCCGGTGTGATCGCGGTGCTTTTGACCCACGGAATGGAAACGACTTTTTTCCGTTTCGCTCTGGAAGAAAAAAATGATAGAAAACTCATCTCGACTTCTTTCTTCAGCGTTTTGGCGGCGACAATTTTATTTCTGGTTTTTTCGCTGCTTTACCGAAACGAATTGGCAATTGCCTTCAAAACTCCAACCCAAGTCGATTTGCTGACTATTTTAGTGGTGATCCTTTCGCTGGATGCATTTTGTGCAATGCCTTTCGTGTTGCTCAGAAAAAACGAGAGACCCATTAAATATGCCTCGATAAAGATTACGAACGGAATTATCAACTTCGTTCTGGTAATCTTTTTCCTACAGATTTTACCGAGATTTTCAGACGGAATTTTCGGCTTGAAATACAGCCATCAGTTTGGGATCGGTTATGTTTTTGTGGCAAATCTCGTGGCAAGTGCGGTGACTTTCATCCTTTTATTTAAAGAAATTTTCATCGCGAAACTGAAAGACTTCTCCGTTGAACTCTGGAAAAAAATGATGAAGTATTCCTGGCCGATTATGATTGCTGGATTGGCTGGAATTATCAATGAAACTTTCGACCGACAGTTTCTGAAGTTCCTGCTTCCCGACGAAATCGGACGCCACGAACTGGGAGTTTACGGTGCGGTTGCTAAGATTGTGACTTTCGTTATACTTTTTCGGCAAGCGTATGTTTTGGGAATCGAGCCATTTTTCTTCAGTCATTCCAAAAACGAAAACGCAGGAAAAACCTATGCAAAACTGATGGATGTCTTCATTGCGGTGAACTGCATGATCGTACTTTTCCTTTGTGTGAACCTCGACTGGATTTCTAAATTTTATTTAAGAAACCCTGAATATTACGAGGGAATTCCGATTCTGCCGCTGCTGTTTTTTGCGAGTTTGTTTCTGGGGATTTACCTCAACCTCTCGATTTGGTATAAACTTTCAGACAGGACGATTGTTGGTGCGTATATTTCTTTTATCGGAGCGGCGGTCACGATCGCGATCAACTTCTACTTCATCCCAAGATACGGATATTGGGCTTCAACCTGGGCGACAATTTCATCGTATTTTGTAATGATGGTCGTGTCCTATATTTGGGGGCAGATCAAGCATCCGATTCCGTACAACCTCAGCAAAAATGTGACGATAATCCTGATAACAATCATTGTTTCACTCGCATATTATCAAAATTTAAAACACAATGTTTTGCTGGGAAATATTATCTTTATAGTTTTATCAGCCATTTTGATCAAGACTCAAAACCTTGTCCCGCAAAGTATCATTAACAAAATAAAAAGGTAGCCCATAATGAAGATCAGGATTATCAATAAGTCGAAGCACGCCTTGCCAAAATACCAAACCGCGCATTCCGCAGGAATGGATCTTTATGCCAATATTGATCAAGGTTTCACGCTTTCAGCTCTGGAAAGAAAACTTGTCCCGACAGGACTTTTCATTGAACTTCCCGAAGGTTATGAAGCACAAATCCGGCCCAGAAGTGGTTTGGCAATAAAAAACGGAATCACGGTATTGAATTCTCCCGGAACGATCGATGCAGATTACCGCGGCGAAATAGGGGTGATCCTCGTCAATCTTTCCAAAGATGATTTTACGGTGAACGACGGCGACCGAATTGCGCAAATGATTATCGCCAAACACGAAAGCGCAGTTTGGGAAGAGGTCACAGAAATTAACGAAACCGAGCGTGGTGAAGGCGGATTCGGAAGCACTAAGATTTAAAACTCAAATATTTTATTGCTGAACGCCATTCTAATATTTATTGGAAGCAGACAGCTGAACATTTAAATAATAAATATGAAAATTATTGTACCAATGGCTGGAAGAGGTTCCAGATTAAGACCTCACACGTTAACCATTCCAAAACCTTTAATTCCAATTGCGGGAAAACCAATTGTACAACGACTTGTAGAAGATATCGCAAAAGTGGCGGGAGAGAAAATCGATGAAATCGCATTCATCATTGGTGATTTCGGGCCAGAAGTTGAAGCGTCCCTAATCCAGATTGCCGAGAAACTGGGCGCGAAAGGAAGCGTTTACACACAGGATGAACCATTAGGAACAGCACACGCGATAAAATGTGCAGAAAACTCAATGCAGGGCGATGTTGTAGTTGCGTTTGCAGACACTTTGTTCCGTGCAGATTTCAATTTGGATAAGAATTCCGACGGTGTAATTTGGGTGAAGAAAGTTGAAGATCCTTCCGCTTTTGGTGTTGTGAAATTAGATGATTATGGCTTTATTACCGATTTTGTTGAAAAGCCAAAGCAATTCGTTTCCGATTTAGCGATCATTGGGATCTATTATTTTAAATCTGCGGAAAAACTGATGTCGGAAATCAATTATATAATGGACAAAGACATTAAAGATGGCGGTGAATATCAACTGACTACAGCCCTTGAAAACCTTCGCCAGAAAGGAGCAAAATTCTCTTTAGGAAAAGTGGACGACTGGATGGATTGCGGGAACAAAAACGCCACAGTTGAAACCAACGGAAAAGTGCTCAACTACGAAAAAGAAGAGTTTTCGCACTATCCTACTTCGGCTACCATTGAGAACTCACTGATCATCCCACCATGCTTTATTGGCGAGAATGTAAAAATTTCGAATTCCAAAATCGGTCCTTTTGTTTCTTTGGGGAATAATACCTGCGTCATCAATTCCAATATCGACAATTCGCTAATTCAGGAGAATACAGTGATCGACCACGGAAACCTCAGCAATTCCATGATTGGGAGCTCGGCAAAATACTTCGGTGTTGCGCGTGAAATTTCGCTCGGCGATTATTCCGTTCTCGATTTTCTGTCGAAAGATTAAATTTTAATTTTATCAAAATACTTCAACCCAGCCACACAAAACATTTTGTGTGGTTTGGCGTTAATATTGCAAACTTTCTTTAGATTTTAAAGAAACAGAAATGAAAAAATATATCCTCGCAATAATTGCATTAATAATTGTAGCTTCGTGCAAAACAAAGACTGCGGTCACACCGCCAATAAGCGCGAGTACTCCGATTGCTTCCAATACCGAATTCTTTAGTAAAATTAAGGAAAAACCGAATTTCCAGCAGTTGAAAATCAACTCCAAAGTGAATGTGGAGACGGGGAGTTATATCCCCACTTTAGATGCGACCATCTACATCGAAAACGGCCAGAAAGTATGGATGAATATGCTTGCAGTTTTCCTGAACGTGGGACGCGGAATCGCAACTCCCGATGGAATCCGCGGATACGAAAAGTGGAACAAAACCTACATCGAATCCGACTTTACGTATCTGAACAATCTGATGAATGTGAATTTCATCGATTTCAGTTCGCTCCAGAATCTTTTGACGGGTAGAAACTTCGTGCCGATCAACGAAAAGGATTTTATTCTCACCAAAAATGCACAGGGCTACTCCCTGAATTCTTCAAAAAACCTCATCTTTCAGAACAAGGGTAAAACTTCTGAATACGCGGTTTCTTTGGACTATTCGAACGATTTCGATTTGATGAGGGTGAATTTGAAGGACATGAAGTCCGCCGACAATCTGGAAGTTTTATACGGAAACTGGGAGAGTTTTGAAAACATGAAAATCCCAAAAAATGTTAAAATAATTATAAAAGGTTCAAAAGCAAGCCAGATTCTGTTAGAAAACACGAAATTTGACAGTTCTAAAATGGAGACGCCGTACTCTGTTCCCAACAATTATACGAAAACTGAGATTAGATGATTAAGAGAATTGGCTTTTTAATAGGAATTTTTCTGTTCGGATTTTTTTCTGCCCAGAAAAAGGAACAACTTCAAAAGCAAAATGCGGAACTGAAAAAACAAATCGCAGCAATCAACGCCAATCTTGCAAAAACCCAGCAGGAATCCAAACTTTCCATCGCTTATCTGAACGATGTGGACAAGAAAATCCAGCTTCGTGAAAAAGTCTATATCAATACCCAAAAAGAAAAAAAACTGATAGAAGACGATATCTATCTTCGACAATTAGAAATCAACCGACAGAATAAGGAACTTGCAGTTTTAAGAAAGAACTACGCTGAAGTGTTGGTGAAGGCGTACAAGAACAAGGGAGTTCAAAACAAGGTAACATTTATTTTATCTTCAAAAAATTTAGGCGAGGCGTTACGAAGAGTTCAGTATTTAAAAGATTACTCCGATTATCAGGACAAGAAAGCTGCCGAGATTAGCGATGCAGCGAAAAAGCTCCAACAAAGTGTCGCCTTAAGACAACGTTCGGTGAAGGACAAAGAAGTTTTGCTGACCAACCAGCAGAAAGATCTTGTAACCATTGAGGCAGAAAAGAAACAAAAGGAGAATCTACTTCAGGAGTTCAAAAAGAATGAAGTACAGCTTACCGCAGAACTGAAACAAAAACAGCAAGAATCGAAAAAACTCGAGGCGCAGATTCGTTCAATTATCGCTGAAGAAATTAGAATCGCAAAAGCAAAGGAGGAGGAAAGAAAGAGAGAAGAAGCTGAAAAAATCCGTTTGGCTAAAATTGCAGCTGAGAAGGAAAAAGCGAGAATTGAAGCAGAAAACAAAGCCAGACTCGAAGCGCTCGCTCTCGAAAAGAAACGTGCAGATGAAGAGGCAAAACGTTTGAAAGATATAGCCGACAAAAAAGCTGCTGAAGAAGCAGAACGTGCAAAAATTGCAGCAGCAGCCGATGCAAAAAAATTGGAAGATGCCAGAAAAGCTGCAGACGCCGAAAAAGCAGAAGCAAGAAGATTAGCCGCGGCAAAAGAAGCTGCCGACGCTGCAGCAAAAGCAAAAGAAGCTGCCGATAAAGCCGCTGCAGCAAGAGCCGCAGAAGCTACTCTTGCCAAGAAAAACGAAGACGACAAAAAAGCCGCAGAAACGAAAGCAATGACCAACTTCGGTGTTTCAACTGCCGTCGGAAACAACTTTGCCGCTAATCGCGGTAGAATGGGAATGCCTGCTTACGGAACAATTACCCACCGGTTCGGACGACAGCCGCACCCGGTCTTCAAGAATATTGTGGAAGAAAACAACGGAATCAAAATCGCTGTTACCAAAGGAACCATCGCTAAATGTATCGCTCCAGGAACTGTTTCGCGTATTGTGGCTTCAGGAGACGGCTCAAAAATGGTTTTCGTAAAACACGGCGATTATTTCACGATTTACGCAAATCTTTCCACAACCATGGTCTCAGCGAATCAGCAGGTTTCCGCAGGAACGTCGATCGGTGCTGTTGGTGAAGATTTCGACGGAACCTATACGCTTGATTTCCAGATTTGGAACGGGACCAATCCTGTGGATCCACTGAGTTGGGTAAATTAAAAATAAACTTTAACTTTACAGAAAATTTTTTGAGATGATTACATTAACAATAATGGCGCTTTCGTGGCAACATTTACTCATCGTAGCGATCATCGTGCTTGTGCTCTTCGGTGGAAGAAAAATTCCGGAAATGATGCGTGGACTCGGTTCAGGAATCAAGGAGTTTAAAGACGCGGTGAAGGAAGACGATAAGAAACCTTCAGAACAGCAAAAATCGAATTCTGATACGGCGAACTAAAAGAAAGAACTATGAGTTTTACGGATCAAGCTTGGGAAATCTTTGAAAAGTCGATTTCTGATTATCATATTAAAGATGATGTAGATACACCTGTTGACAATCCCTACAAAGCCGAAAGTTTGGAACGGCTTTTGTATGCTAAGAATTGGATTGATACCGTTCAATGGCATTTGGAAGATATTATTCGTGATGAAAATATTGATCCCACTGAAGCTTTGAAAATAAAAAGAAGAATAGACTCCTCTAATCAGCAAAGGACTGATCTGGTGGAGTTTATCGACAGTTGGTTCCTGAACAAATACAAAGATATCGCACCAAATAACGATGCCAAAATCAATTCGGAAACTCCAGCTTGGGCAGTTGACCGCCTTTCGATTTTGGCACTGAAAGTTTATCACATGTCGCTCGAAGCGCACAGGGAATCCGCAAGTATGGAGCACAGACAGAAATGTACAGAGAAACTAAATGTTTTACTCGAACAGAAAAAAGACCTGTCTGAAGCAATCAACCAGCTGATTTTTGATATTGAGAACGGTAAAGTTAAGATGAAAGTTTACAAACAAATGAAGATGTATAATGACGAAACACTTAACCCGGTCCTTTATCAAAATGTAAAAAATGGGTAAACCTGGACTTATTTATCTTCTTTTATTCTTTCTTTCAGTATCCTGTTCGGTAGAGAAGCTCAACCTTTCGCCGATCAACGATTCGGTTTCGGGTAAATCGTCATCCACCATCAATTATCCTGAAAAAAAGAACCTTATTGTTTACTCATCAGAGATTACAGGATTAATATCGAGCATTCCAAAGTTCAAGAACGACGCCGTAAATGCTGAGATCGCGGTGATGAAGTACCATTTGAAGGACTATATCGATGCAATGGAGGCCTATAATATCAACGGATTAAATTCTGCACAACGGAAATTCGAAAGATCCTACAAAAAAATCCAAAGTTTACGAAAATATTTGAAACCAGAAGATGATGCGATTCTGAACCGGTATCTGGTAAGAATTAAGACCAATATGACTTTACTTGAAAGCAATCTGCCGAAAGACTCAATCAACTCACCTACCAAATACTAATACCCTTCATGCTAAAAATTCAAGCCGAATCGAATGTTCCCACTGAATATGGAACATTCCGAATGATTGCAATTTCCGAAAACGAAAGCGACTGGATGCCACACATGGCAATTATCGCCGAGAATACAGATTTCTCAAAACCTGTGAACGTACGCTTTCATTCAGAATGTATCACCGGTGAAGTTTTCCATTCCAGAAAATGTGAATGCGGCCAACAATTGGATGCAGCTATGAAATACACCCACGAAAATGGCGGAATTATTGTTTACCTTCGCCAGGAAGGAAGAAATATCGGGATCATCAACAAACTTCGCGCATACTCTTTACAGGAAAAAGGTTTGGATACCGTTGAAGCCAACGTGAAACTGGGACTTCCCGCAGACGACAGAGATTTCGATGCAGCGATTGAAATTCTCAATATTTTGGGAGTAAAGGAAATCAACCTTCTTACCAACAATCCCGAAAAAATGAAGGTGGTGCGGAAAAGCAACATTCGACTTATTAAGAGAATTCCGCTACAAATCCATTCCACAAACGAAAGCAAGGGTTACCTTAAGGTGAAGAAAGATTACTTCGGCCATCTCTTGGAAGATGAAAACAAATAATTGGCGACACGTTTAAGCATCACACGCTTTCCAAACAGCATCATTTTGGGGAACAGCGGCAACAATCTCCAGATTTTCTTTAGTTACAGGATGAATCAGCTCGAGTTTTCTGGCGTGCAGATGTATTCCACCATCCTGGTTTGAGCGGGGAGAACCATATTTCAAATCTCCTTTGATAGGAACTCCTATTTTCGAAAGCTGTGCACGAATCTGGTGATGACGACCCGTTTCGAGGTCAATTTCAAGCAGTTGGAAATTATCCAAATACTTAATTACCTTATAGTTAAGAATTGACTCTTTAGCTCCTTCTGTCGGTTTTGGAAACACTGTGGCTTTGTTGGTTTTCTCGTTTTTCTTTAGATAATGAATCAGCCGTTGCGATTGCGGAATCATTTCTTTAGCGACAACTGCCCAATAAGTTTTCTTAACTTCTCTATTTTTTACCATTTGGGTTAACCGCGAAAGTGCTTTGGAGGTTTTCGCATAGATTACCAAACCCGACGTAGGACGGTCAATTCTGTGAACAAGACCTAAAAAAACATTTCCCGGTTTCTGATCCCTGATTTTAATAAAATTCTTGATAAGCTCCAGTAAGGATTCGTCCCCTGTTTTATCGCCCTGAACAAGCTGACCAACTTTTTTATTGACCACAATAATATGGTTGTCTTCGAAAACGATTTGGGATTCGGAAAAATTTGCTGGGTTTTGCATTAATGTTATTTAACACCCCAAAATTAAGGCAATTTAGAAAGACATGGAAGTTTTTAGTCCTCTGTTTCGGAAATGTATTGAGCAAAAAACAACCTTTGCGAATCGAATGCAATATCTTCAAGGTTGATTTGGTTCCTTTTTAACCATATCGTTTCTGAGATTTCTGAGATTTCCAGCTGGATATCGAATTTTTCGTCAACCTCATACTCGTAAAAAAGATCCAGAGTGTTGTATGGAATGTTCTTGTAAACATACACATTTGGCAAACTTGTAGCATATTTGAGCTTGGAGGCATCAACCGTTATGTTCATCTCCTCATGAAGTTCGCGAACACAGGTTTCTTCTGCACTTTCTTTGGGGTCAACAAAACCTCCCGCCAAGTCCAGCTTACCTTTTTTTGGTTCCTGATTTCGACGTGTAAAGAGAATTTCGTCGCCACATTTAATAATCACCGCAACTGCTCCTGCAACGTTATGAAAAAGCACATAATCACAGCTTCCGCAGCTCCACTTCTTCTCACCGTTCCATTCCAGGGTTTTGTTCCCGCATTTGGGGCAGAATTTCAGTTCTTCCATTAAGCCATGTTTCTTGGATGAAAATTCAGGATTACATCACGAAGTTCCTCATTTTTGAGATGGGTGTAGATTTCGGTCGTAGTAATACTCGAGTGTCCCAACATTTCCTGGATATATCTCAAATCAGCGCCATTTTGCAAAAGGTGGGTTGCAAATGAATGCCTGAATGTGTGTGGAGAGATTTTCTTGTTGATGCCCGCTTTATCGGTAAGTTCCTTGATGATGATAAAGACAATCACCCGCGACATAGCCGAACCTCTGCTGTTTAGGAACAGGATGTCTTCACACTTTTTATTGATTTTATATTTGGAACGCACCTCACTGATGTATTCCTTAATGAGTTTGGAGGTCCAGTTTGCTAATGGAACAAATCGGGATTTATCGCCTTTTCCGTCAACTTTCAGGTAAAGTTCCTTGAAATTGATATTAGAGATTTTAAGGTCGATGAGTTCAGAAACCCGTAATCCACATCCGTAAAGAACTTCGATCATACAGTGGTTTCTGCGGCCTAAATCTGTACTGATATCAATCGCGCTAATTATTTTTTCAACATCGTCAAAACTTAGTGTGTCTGGAAGATAAAGTCCGAGTTTTGGGCCTTCAAGCAAAGAGGAAGGATTGTCAGTACGCACCTCGTCATCTACAAGATATTTGAAGAACGCCTTAATTGAAGAAATCCATCTTGCCTGAGTTCTCTCACTGAACTTTTTCTTCGACAGCTGGAAAAGGTATTCCTGAAGGTTTTCGTAGGTAATTTCTAAAGGACCAAGATTATCCATTTCGGAATCCGCGTAATCCCTTAATTTTCTGATATCTCTAAGATAAGCATCCAAGGTGTTATCCGAGAAATTTCTTTCAAACTTCAAAAAATTCTCAAAGTCTTTAATTTTTTCATCCCAAGTCATCATGTTTATGTTTTTAGTTTTTAAAGGAGTTGTTCCTTGGAAATCTTTACGATTTCAATACCGTGGTTTTTAAGAAACTCAATCCCGTCATTGTCGGAATAATCGTCTGTATAAACCAATTTTTTAATACCTGCCTGCAAAACGAGTTTGCTGCATTCTTTGCACGGCGACAAAGTTAAGTACAGCGTCGCATCTCTTGCAGATTGTGTGGAACCTGCCAATTTCAGAATTGCATTTGCTTCTGCGTGCAAAACATACCAATGGGTTTTTCCCGATTCATCTTCACAGCAGTTTTCAAATCCGGACGGAGTGCCGTTATAGCCGTCAGAAATTATCATTCTGTCTTTTACGATCAGCGCTCCTACTTTTTTTCTTTTGCAGTAGGAGAGTTTTGCCCATTCTTCCGCCATTTTTAAATAGGCGATGTCAAATTTAGTAATGATCAAAATTATTAAATTGCTTTATCGATTATTGGTTGAAAACCTTAGAATACTGGTTTTCTTTTTTCCATGAAAGCGGTTACGCCTTCCTTCTTATCATCCATCTCAAACAATTCGCCAAAGGATTTAATCTCGGTTTCAAAGCCGCGTTCGGTTTCGGACAAGTTTACTGCCTCTATTGCTTTTGAGATTGCCATCGGAGAGTTATTTGCGATTGTTGCGGCAAGTTCTTTTGCTTTTGAGACAAGATCTTCCTGGCTGAAAACTTCGTTTACCAAACCGATTTCTTTTGCTCGTTGTGCGGGAATCATTTTGGCCGAAAAAATCAGCTCATTTGCCAATCCTTTCCCTACAAGTTTAGGAAGCCGCTGAGTTCCGCCGTATCCCGGAATCAGCCCCAAAGTTACTTCTGGAAGTCCGAGACGCGCATTATCAGACGCGTAGCGAATATGGCACGACATTGCCAACTCCAAACCGCCACCTAAGGCAAACCCGTTTACTGCCGCAATTACGGGTTTATTTAAATTTTCAATTTTATCAAAAAGGATGTTCTGTCCATTTCTTGCCAACTGTTCTGCAGCTTCTTTTCCAAAGTCAGAAAACTCTTTAATGTCTGCTCCTGCAACGAATGACTTTTCCCCACTCCCTGTAATAATTGCCACTCTAATATTTGAATCTGTTGAAATCTCGTCTAAAACAGCACTCAGCTCGGAAATGGTTTTTGCATTCAGTGCATTTAGACTCTGCGGTCGGTTGATGGTAACCAACGCGATTTTTCCTTCTGTTTCAAAGATTATGTTTTCGTAAGTCATATTCAATTATGATTATAAAATATTAGACTGCAATGTAAATATTTATTTTCAGATTAAAAAGAGTTAAATCACCCAATATTAATTTTAATAATCGATGATTTTAATTAAAAATATTAATCATATTTTAGCGTGGTTCATCATATTAACATCAATATTCACTTGAAGAGCCATTGCTATTTTCATTCCCATTTCAATATTTGCCCGGAAAAAATGACAAAGCTGCCGATTGATGATTTCATCTTTTTTGGGTCCAGAAATCCCTTTCATAGACTGCACGATGTTGTAAACCAGATGGTCCCGCTCTTGCTGATCCATAGCTTTACTGTAAAGCAATCCCGGTTGTGTGTAATGGTCGTCGTCATTTTCGTTTCGGTTAAAATTTCCAACTGAGGTTCCATCGAGTTCATATTCGAAATCGCGGTAGGATTCGTCCACGGTATTTCCGTCAAAACTGTTTGGGAAATAATTTGGTGAGTCGCCGTAGCTCGATGAATCCGCCATTAAACCGTCTCTTTGGTAATTTTTGAAACCAAAAGGACATCGGTTCACCTCCAGTAAATGTGCGTTTACACCTAATCTGTAGCGGTGCGCATCGGGATATGAAAACAATCTTCCCTGAAGCATCTTGTCGGGTGAGAAACTAATTCCATTTACCAGATTCGCAGGTGAAAACGCAGCTTGTTCGACGTGGGCGAAATAATTGACGGGGACTTCGTTCAGCTCAATTTCACCGACTTCGATTAAAGGAAACTCGTCATGAAACCAAACTTTCGTCACGTCAAATGGATTCCAGCGAAATTCTCTCGCTTGATCTTCGGTCATTACCTGTATATAAACCGTCCACTTCGGGAAATCGCCCATTTCGATCGCATTCACCAAATCTTCCTGTGCAAAATCAGGATTCTCACCCCTCATTTTCACGGCGTCATCATGAGTGAAATTTTTTATGCCCTGCTTGGTTTTGATGTGGAACTTCACCCATACCCTTTCGTTTTGTGAATTAATCATTGAAAAAGTATGCGATCCGAAACCGTGCATATGCCGATATCCAAACGGAGTTCCTCGATTAGACATCAAGATCAACACCTGATGAAGTGATTCTGGGTTTAAGCTCCAGAAATCCCACATCATTGTTGCACTTTTCAGGTTGGTTTTGGGATGCTTTTTCTGGGTATGGATAAAATCAGGAAACTTCTTGGCATCCTTGATAAAAAAAACAGGAGTGTTGTTACCCACCAAATCCCAATTGCCGTCTTCCGTATAAAACTTAATTGCGAATCCGCGTGGATCTCTCTCAGTATCCGCACTTCCCTTTTCTCCTCCAACGGTGGAAAACCTGGTGAATATTTTGCAGTTGTTACCCACTTTCGAGAAAATCTTTGCCTTTGTATATACTGAAATATCGTGGGTCACCGTAAACTTGCCGTAAGCTCCCGTTCCCTTTGCATGAACAATTCTTTCAGGAATTCTCTCGCGAACAAAATGTGCAAGATTTTCCTGCAAAATAAAATCCTGTAGCAAAACAGGGCCTCTCCTGTCAACAGTCTGGGAATTCTCGTGGTCGAAATATGGTGCGCCTGAAGTTCGGGTAAGCTTTTTATTACTCATGATTCCTGAATATTTGTGAAAACCAAATTTATTCAAAAATTGTCAGAAAACCGTAAATTGTAAGTATATTTGTAATAGACTATATTTATGAAATGAACATTCAACAATTGGAATACCTTATCGCGGTAGATAAGTACAAGCATTTTGGAAACGCAGCTCAAGCATGTTTCATCACTCAGCCCACATTAAGCGCAATGATCCAAAAATTTGAAGATGAGATGGACGTGAAAGTTTTTGACCGGACAACTCATCCAATCCGAACAACCGATGTCGGTTCCCAAATTATCATTGAAGCAAAAAAAGTAATCGATGCGGTAAACGAGCTTAAGAACAAGGCGAGCTTGCTCAACAATGTTTTGGCTGGAAAGCTTAACTTAGGAATTATCCCGACAGTTTCAGGGTTTCTGTTGCCAACCGAGATTTTTGACTTTCTTCGGCAAAACTCAAAAATTGAGCTGAACGTGAAGGAAATGACCACGGATAATATTATTAAAGCATTGAAAACCGGTGAACTCGATGCTGGAATAATCTCTACACCCTATACTGCCGCAAACGAATTTTACCATGATCACCTTTTTAATGAAGAATTAATGATCTACACTTCTGATGACGAAGGCAAAAATGAAGACGACAGCTTTGTGATCCCCGAAGAAATTGATGTGCAGAAAGTTTGGCTACTAGAAGAGGGAAACTGTTTGAGAACCCAGTTTGAAAATATCTGTGAACTTCGCGAAAATGCAATGAAACCGAAAAATCTGGAATTTGTTGCTTCGAATATCAACACGCTCATTCAAATGGTAGATAAGTTAGGCGGAATAAGCATTCTGCCTGAGTTAGCGATAGACCAACTTTCGGAAAGACAAAGAACGAAAGTAAAACACTTCCGAAAACCATTCCCTTACAGAAAAATTTCGATGATTTATTACAAACCAACCTATAAACAGAAAATTCTGGATGAGCTCATTAACACCATTTCCGGTTCGCTCAACCCGAAACTTAATTTCCACAAAAATCCAGAGGAATTTGTGGCAGTAAAACCCCAATGATTTTTATTAGCCGCATAAATTTTGTGATTCACCAAAATGTAATTAAATTTGCAACCGAATAACTTTCGAGGAAAAATTTGTACTGATTGCAACCTCCATAAAAAATGCTAAAACAGATTCTTCTCTTTTAGTTCCACTTGTAATCTTTCCGACTTTTTCCTGAATTTTTTAACTAAAAACATTAGGAATATGTCTTATTTATTTACCTCTGAATCTGTTTCAGAAGGGCATCCGGATAAAGTAGCCGATCAGATTTCCGACGCGCTTATTGATAACTTTCTGGCAAATGACCCCAACTCAAAAGTAGCATGCGAAACGCTGGTTACAACAGGACAGGTTGTTTTGGCAGGCGAAGTAAAATCAACTGCATACCTCGACGTACAAAGCATCGCTCGTGATGTGATCAATAAGATTGGTTACACAAAAGGAGAATATATGTTCAACGGTGATTCTTGCGGTGTAATCTCTGCAATCCATGAGCAATCTCCAGACATTAACCAGGGTGTTGACCGTGCATCTAAAGATGCAGATTTCGAAACAAGAGCAAACTCACAGGGAGCAGGTGACCAGGGAATGATGTTCGGATATGCGACCAATGAAACCGAGAATTATATGCCACTTGCACTGGATCTTGCACATACGATCCTCAAAGAACTATCTGAACTCCGCCGTGAGAATGCCGCCATCAAATATTTGCGTCCTGATGCAAAATCACAGGTTACGATTGAATATTCCGACGACCACAAACCAATAAGAATCGACTCTATCGTAGTTTCAACGCAGCACGACGAGTTCGGAAGCGAGGAAGCGATGCTGGCTAAAATCAAAAAAGATATTATCGAAATCCTGATTCCGAAAGTTAAAGCAAAACAAAAGCGGGAAATCCAGGATCTTTTCAATGACAAGATCAAGTACCACGTAAATCCTACCGGAAAATTCGTGATCGGCGGTCCACACGGAGATACAGGTTTGACTGGAAGAAAAATCATTGTTGACACATACGGTGGAAAAGGCGCACACGGAGGTGGAGCATTTTCAGGAAAAGACCCGTCAAAAGTGGACAGAAGTGCGGCATACGCTGTTCGACATATCGCCAAAAACCTTGTAGCAGCAGGAGTAGCAGATGAAGTTTTGGTGCAGGTTTCCTACGCAATTGGCGTTCCAGAACCGTGCGGACTTTACATCAACACTTACGGAACTGCAAAAGTTGACCTCCATGATGGTGAAATCGCCAAAAAAATTGAGAAGATTTTTGACTTGAGACCTTACGCAATTGAGCAAAATCTCAAACTTAGAAATCCTATTTATCAGGAAACGGCTTCTTATGGACACATGGGAAGAGAGCATTATATTGGCGACAAAACATTTAAAAACCCCGATGGAACTACCTTTACAGTAAAGGACCTGGAATTCTTCACCTGGGAAAAATTAGACAAAGTTCAGGAGATTAAGGAAGCTTTCGGACTGTAAACCGAATACCATAAAATTAAAACTGCTTTTTCGAAAATGATTAAGCAGTTTTTTTTAACTTTAATGCATCAAAACAATCATAAAATTATGAAGCAACTACTCTGCCTGATTCTTTTCATTTTAGCGTTCAGCTCGGGAAAAGGGCAGTTTACAATGCACAAGATGGTTACTGTGGGATACGCGTATCAGAATCAGAGTTTTGGAGAAGTTGGCGGAAAGTTGCTATTTTTGAAAACAGATGATGTGATTTACCGAATTGGAGCGTCTGCATTATTTGGACGTGTGAATTCGAAATTTGTTGCAATGCCGAAAATTCAGGGAGACATCTTGCTAAACTTTGAAAAAAATGTCGACCTCTACCATTCCTGGTATTTTCTGGCGGGTGCCGAAGCAACAAATAAATATGTCGCACCCAAAGTCGGAGTCACTATGTTTGGACTGCTTGATCTAACTGGAGGTTACGCATTTTCCATTGATAGTAAAGGGTTAAACGGAAAAAAATTAGATGGACTGAATATTAATTTCACACTAAACATCCCTCTTGTTCTTCTTCACGAATACCTTAAATAAAGATTTTTTTAATTTTTTTGATACTTTTTAACGTTGTATTAACTTTTTTACTAATTTAGCCACTCACAAAACCACAGATTATCGATTTCATACTCTACTAAATTTATAACCACGGCATCATTAACCCAAAACATCATGGTGGGTTATGCCGTGGATAAATAAAAGGAGAGACACAATATGAACACTTATACAGATAGTCGGCTAATTTCCCTATTTACAAACGGTGACGAAAAGGCACTTTCAGTACTCATTGAAAGGCATCAGAACGATCTTTTTTCCTTCATTTATTACAAACTGATGGATGAAGATATGGCGAACGATATCTTTCAGGACACCTTTATGAAAATTATCGCTACCTTAAAAGAAGGAAGGTACAACGAGGAAGGAAAGTTTATTCTATGGGCTAAAAGAATCGCGCATAATTTGATTATCGACCATTTCCGGCTCAAAGCAAAACACAACAAAGTTTCGGAATCTTCCTACGACAACGAGGAATTCTCAATCTTCGACCTGATTTCATCAAAAGAGGAAAATATCGAGGAACAGTTGGTCAGCAAACAAATTTATGACGACCTCACGAAAATGCTGAAATATCTCCCGGAAAACCAGCAGGAAGTCATCAAACTCCGTTTTTATGACGGATTAAGCTTCAAAGAAATCGCTGAACAAACGGATACAAGCATCAACACCACATTGGGTAGAGTGCGTTATGCGCTTATCAACCTAAGAAAAATAATGTCTGACCACAAAATAATATTAACCCGATAATAATATTTTTACAATAGTTCCGTTTTTATGTCAAACAAATTCGCCTATGAAAAAAATTGACACTTTAAACGAAAAACTTTTGAAACCCAGAAAGCAGACAATCGATTTTCTACTGAGCTACTCGAAAAGCTTAGAAAAAATGAAACTTAAGAACAAAAACATCTTAGTTTCTAAAAATTAAAATAATAAATTTGTGCCGTATGAAAATTCAGCACATTTTTTTTGACCTCGACAACACACTCTGGGATCACCGGAAAAACGCCTACCTCACCTTACAGGAAATTTACAGACGGGAAAACGTACAGGAAAAACATCAGCTTGGGTTCGAAGATTTCCACAGGGAATATTTCACGATCAACGAGCGGCTTTGGGCACAGATCCGCGATGGAGAAATCGACAAGGAATACCTCCGAAAACACCGCTTTTATGACTCGTTTCTCTTCTTTGGAATTGATGATTTCGATTTGGCGCAGGTTTTCGAACAGAATTTTCTTGATGAGATTTTGAACTACAATGATCTTGTCGAAGGATCGTTCGAAATTCTGGAATATCTTTCCGAAAAAAATTACCGACTCCACATCCTTTCAAACGGATTTAAGGAGGTTACCTCAAAAAAGTGTGAACTTTCGGGAATAAAGAACTATTTTGAAACCATCACGAGTGCCGATGAAATCAACATCCGCAAACCACAACCTGAGATTTATGAATATGCATTAAAAAAAGCGGGAGCTTCTGCAGAAGAAGCTGTAATGATCGGTGATGACTGGATTGCAGATGTGGAAGGTGCGAAATCTTTTGGTTTGAAGGTCGTTTTCTTTGATGTTTTTAACGACAATTTCAGCGCGGAAAACGTTATGGTCATAAAAAAACTGGCCGAACTGAAAAATCTTTTCTAAGCAGCTAAACAAAAAACGCATTGAGAGTCAATGCGTTTCATTTTGGGTGGATGATGGGTCTCGAACCCACGACCTTCGGAACCACAATCCGACGCTCTAACCAACTGAGCTACAACCACCGTTTTGTGGGTGCAAATATAGCACTTTTGGAAAGATTACAAAATTATTCCTTCAAAATTTTTGAGAGCGATCAGTTTCTCGGTTGTGAAACCTTCTGCAAACTCCACTCCTGAAAGCCGACCCAAATCCTGCGCTCGGTAAGTCAAGCTTTCCAGGAAGTCTTTCGTCGCAATGGGTGTCATCGGTTCTTTTGAATCCGGATCGTAAAACTGGGTTTTGTAACAAAGACAAACTTCAATCTTCTTTTCCATAAAAGCAGAAATGTCCACCACGAAATCCGGTTCGATATTTTTCCACTGAATGTAGTGAAACACGTGTTTTGGACGCCACGGTTTTTGATTTTCACCTTCCGAAACCGTTTCGATTTTCAATAATCCCGCAAGAAAACAGGAGTCGGAAACCAGTTTTGCCGCTTTCGCATGATCAGGATGACGGTCATCGATTGCATTTGCCAAGACAATTTCCGGTTGATATTTTCGAATCATTTTCACGATCTGCATCTGGTGTTCCTCATTATTCAGTAGAAACCCATCCTTCATCTTCAGATTTTCCCTTGCAGAAATCCCCAGAGTTTTAGAGGCATTTGCAGCTTCTTCGGCTCGAGTGTAGTTCGTTCCCCTCGTTCCAAGCTCGCCTTGAGTGAGGTCAACGATCGCCACTTTTTTACCTTCAGAGATTAATTTCGCCAAAGTTCCGCCACATCCAAGTTCCACATCATCGGGATGTGCACCGATTGCTAAAATATCTACCTTCATTATTAAGAGTTTATTTTAATCAAAAATATTTAGTTTCCCGAATCAGCATAGATTGTTGTAAGAAACTGTGCGTAGGATTGTTCCAGTTTGATAATGTCTCCTGATTTAATACTGATTCCGGCACTTCCGTAAGGATTTTCGTGAACAGAAAATCTCGCGAGCTGAAAAAACTGCACGGGTTGGTTCTCCTGTCCCGTAACCTTTATGGACGAACCGAGAAATTTTCTTGTAGAAATCGTGTAAACACTTCCTTTTTCAAGAATTATGCGTCGATAGGTTCTGGGCGCAAGAACTATTTTCTTGTCATTAATAGAAATCGTTTGCGGCTTTGATGCGGATGAAATCAGATAAATTACATTATCCTCTTTCGAAAAATTTTCCGGAGCCACATAAAAAAGACTCAATTTATAGTGGACTGGATCAAATTGCGGTGCGTTTCCGTCAATACTCTCAAAATGTTTGAAAGCAAATGCATTTGCGCCAATTTCTTTAGCTTTTTTATAAACTTTACCAAACATTTCAGGATCATTCGAGGAGAAACCCTGTATTTCAATTTCGCCAAGATACTCTGCTGAAGTTGTTTCAGGATTTACTTTATAAAAGAATTTGTCAGTATTGGCATGTGTTTTTTCTATTTTATTAAAGATTACATTCTGCCCGTTAACAAAACAGCCAAAACCAATCATCAATAAAAATATTAAACTTTTCACTTTTGTTCTTTTGTAAGTATTTCGATACATTCTTCTAACGAGTTTTCCCAATGTTTGGGTTCGATGCCGTAATATTTTTCAATCTTGTCTAAGGACATGGTACTTCTTTTCGGACGTTTCGCCGGTGTTGGAAACTGTTCGGTAGTTATTGGGTTCAGTTTAACTTTTGAGTCCGAAAACTCTGCGATTTTAGAAGCGAAACCAAACCAAGTTGTTTCCGGTTGGTTTGAAAAATGGAAGATTCCATAAGTTTTGTGGTCAGATTCGATAATGTTCATCACCGCTTCCGCTAAATCATTGGCATTGGTTGGCTGCCCAAACTGGTCAGAAACAATTCCTAATTCCTCTTTGGTTGAAAAAAGGTTGAGCATCGTTTTCACAAAATTCTTGTTGAATTCGGAGTAAAGCCAGGATGTTCGGATTACAATGGTTTTAGGATTAATGTCCAATGCAAACTCTTCACCTTTCCGCTTGGAAGCGCCATAAACTCCTTGCGGATTGGTAAAATCGTCTTCGGAGTACGAAATATTGGTATCACCATCGAACACATAATCGGTCGAAATATGGATGAGCGTGCAATTGTATTCGGCACAGGATTCTGCAAGATTCGCAACACCGTCCGCATTTACCGCAAATGCTTTTTCAGATTCGGTTTCCGCTAAGTCAACCGCGGTGTATGCAGAAGCGTTAATACAGTAATCTGGTCGATAATCGTAAAAAAAATCTTCTACACTTCCCCGATTGGTAACGTCAATCTCGTCTGAATCTGTAAATGTGAATTCATAACGGTCTTCAAAATCAGGCGCTATCTTTCGAAAGCAGTTGCCGAGCTGCCCATTTCCACCTATAACAAGTATTTTTTTCATTGTTTTACTGCTGATTTATTGAGTTTTCTTAAAGCCGCCACTCTGGACTGGAAATCCTTTTCCGGCAATTCTGTTAAAAATCGGGTCAAGAGTTTTTTAGTATCTTCCGGATGTGGCAATGATTTTCTGGTTTTTAGGTCGAAGTAGATCACGGTCAACCATAAAACACTGTGAATGGTTTTCCCGTCTTCGCTTTTCATGATGATTTCGACTTTTGAAAGCCGGTCGCCAATCTCGATTGTCTTGCTGGTGATAATGACTTTTGCATTATACCGAACTTCTTTCAGGTAGGCAATCTCATTTTGTACGGTGATCCAGGTGCAGGCGGTTTTTCGGGTGTATTCCTCGTAGGTAAATCCGTAACCCTTTTCAACGTGATCCTCTCTTGCATTAAGCATATATTCGAGGTACTTAACGTTATTGAGATGACCGATTGGATCGCAATCGCTGAATCTTACTTTTACAACGCTCGAAAGTTCTTTCTCCATTCTGCAAAATTAAAAAAACCACCCCAAATTCGGGATGGTTTTCAGTGTTAAGTTTATTTCTTAAAGACCAAGCTCTTTTTTCACTAAAGGAGTTGCGTCTGCTCCACCTTTGTAGATGAGTGCACTTGAATCAATGATAAAGTCGAAACCGTTAGCTTTTGCTACCTTATTTACCGCGTTGTTCAGCTTTTCGATGATTGGCTTTACTGCTGCGTCTCTTCTTTGTGCCAAATCATTCTGGGCGGTTTGCTGAAGTTGTTGCAAATTCTGTTGTTTCTTTTGCAATTCACCTTCTTTAGCAGTTCTTTGTGCTTCAGTCATTTTAGCTCCTTCCGCTTGGTAATTCTGCACTTCTTTCTGGAAAGCTTCCGCCTGCTTGTTAAGCTCATCACCTTTTATTTTGCTGAAAGAATCTAAATCGGTAGTCATCTTTTTAGTTTCAGGCATTGCAGCTAAAACAGCTTCATAATCCATTGATGCAATTTTCTGGGCTTTTGTAATTCCTACAGCTAAAAACATCATTGCTACTGCAAATAATACACTTAGTTTTTTCATAATTGAGGTTGAATAAATTGTTGTTTTTGTTTTCTTATTTTATTGTTTCTGCCGCCTTCATTGCTCCATCTTCCAGCTTTCTCGAATCACTTTTCGAACTTTGGATCGCCGATCTTGTCGGGCTTCCTGATGATTTTACAGGAGCTCCCTTCACTGGCGCCGGTTCTGCTTTGGAAGGCACATTTTTCAGCAGCAAATCTAACACTTTATCCGTATAATCATATCGTTTATCGAGAAAAATTACACTGATGTTGTTGCTTTTATCAAGAACTATGCCTAAAGTATTTTTTTCGGAAACGGTCTTTATCGCGTTCCAAATTTGGTCCTGAAAAGGTTTGGTCAACGTGGATCGAGCATTGTTTACATCTCCCAAAGCACCAAAACGGTTGTTAATCATCGATTTTATTTTTTTGTCGAGGTCATTCACCTCCTTTTCCCGCTGTTTCAGCTGGTCACCTACCAATAGTACTTTTTCGTTTTCGAACGACAGTTTTTTCTTTTCGTACTCTGTCTGCAATTCCTGAATTTCTGCTTGCCAACTTGTGATTTGCGAGTTTAGTCGCGCTTCAGCGTCTTTGTATTGAGGCAGTTTGTTCAGAATATAATTGGTATCAACAACCCCAATCTTCTGTGCGCTCAATCCCGCAGAGAAGATTATCAGGAATATTGAAAGTAATCTTAGGTTTTTCATCTTAATAATATTTTATAGCGATTGGTTCATCAAGAAGTGGGTCTTCCAACCTGCAGGTTGAGTTGCATTAATCGGCTTATCGAATCCGTAGGCAAAATCAAATCCGATCAAACCAAAAGCTCCCATGTAAACTCTAACTCCGAATCCGGCAGAACGCTTCAACTGGAACGGGTTATAAGTTCCGTAAGAATTCCATGCGTTTCCTGCTTCAAGGAAGGTAAGTCCGAAAATTTTTGCCGTTTGGTTAAGCGAAATCGGATACCTCAACTCAAGAGCGTAGCGGTTATAGATTGTTGCTCCACCATAAGGTGTCACATCTTCACCTCCAGTGCTTCCACCTGCTGACGAAGCGTTTTCGTATCCGCGGAGCGGCACAAGCTCACGGCCGTCAAATCTTCCACCTAAAAGTCCAGTTCCCCCGACATAAAATCTTTCAAATGGCGGTGGTCCCAACTCTTTGTTATAACCGTTCAGGAATCCCGTTTCCGCACTTGTTCTCAGTACCAGTTTACCTATAACGGTGTTGTAAATATCGGCTTTTAATTTCACTTTGTAAAATTCAAGCCACTTATATTTTTCTGTAGCAGTCATTGTCGAATAATCCTTATTCGAGAACAAGGAATATGGCGGTGTAAATTTAACCGACGCCTCGATATTAGATCCCTGAGTTGGGAAAATCGGGTCGAAACCTGCTGAGTTTCTGCTCAAACCAACATTAAAGCTAAAGTTTTTTGCAGATCCGTAATATTCTGTTGTATTCCCAAACTGGAATGGATAGTTTGCGAAATCATAACTCTGATACTGAATTCCGGTATAGACCGAGAAATAATCATCGGGCCATCTCAGAAGTCGGTTTAATCCAACACTTGCAGAGAAAATATTCAATTTCTGAACTTCGCCGTTCATATCGTTGTACCGCACCAATGATTGGTTAACTCCGACAGAGAGTGCGGTTGGTCTTGTTCCGAAAAGCCAAGGTTCGGTAAATGAGATTCCATAATTCTGGAAAAACTGACCTGCTTGCGCCTGTATCGACAGTGTTTGTCCGTCTCCTTGTGGAACCGGTTTGAAGTCTTTGAATTTCAAGAAGTTTTTCAGTGAGAAATTGTTGAAGGTTAAACCCAGAGTTCCGATAAACGAACCGCCACCGTAACCTGCCTGCAACTGAACCTGTGATGAACCTTTCTCAACGAGCGTCCAATGGATATCTACTGTGTTGTCCTGCGGATTCGGAGAAACCTGTTGTCCAATCTGCTGAGGATCGAAAAACTGCATCCCTGCCAAATCGAAATAGGTTCTCTTAATATCGCTTTTCGCAAAAAGACTTCCTGGTTTTGTTCTTAGCGAGCGCAAAATTACGTGGTCGTGAGTCGTGGTATTTCCGCTCCAGGTTACTCGGTTCCATGTCGCTTTTTCACCTTCGTTAATTCGGATTTCCAGGTTGATGGAATCACCGACTACCGATTTTTCTATCGGTGTCACGTTAGAGAACAGGTAACCGTTATTCATGTAGATTGACTTGATGTCGGAATCATCTTCTTTACCTCCATCTTCGCCCACTTTCTTGTTAAATCCAACTGCATCGTAGATATCGCCGGTTTTGTAGCCAAGTATTTTCTGTAGGTAATCTGTAGAGAATGCCGTGTTCCCAAGGAAATTGATGTCGCCGATGTAATATTTTTTACCTTCGGAGAGCTTTACATTGATTTCGTAATCATTTTTTGCATTTCTCCATACGGAATCTGAAACAATTCTCGCGTCCCGGAAACCAAGTGAACGGTAATAGTTGATTAGGTTTCTTTTATCTTCATCATATTTTTCCTGGATGAATTTTGACGGTTTCATGATCGCTCCGATCCCGATAAGTCGTCTTTGCTTAGTATCTTTAAATCCTTTCTTCCTTAATTTGGCGTCTGAAACATTATCATTTCCTTCAAATTCGATGTGGCTGATTTTTATCCTTTTACCTTTATCTACATTGATAGTCCAGTCGACCAAATTCGGATCCTGTGCATTTACTTTGTCCTGAATGGTAATTTTGGCATCGGCAAAACCTTTTTTCACATATTCTTTGGGAATATTGGTTTTGAGTGTTGAGACGAGGTTCTGCGTGATTTTGGTTCCCGGTTTCAGCTTGTTGTCTTTGGCCATTTTCTCGCTTTTGGACTTGCCGATCCCTTTGCCGGTAAATTTCACTTCACCCAGTTCTTTCAAGTCCTGAAGATTAAACCTCAGAATAACCTGCTCACCTTCAATGCTTTGAACGTAGACCTCAACTTCAGAAAACGACTGGGTTTCCCAAAGTTTTTTGATGGCATTGCTGATTTTCTGCCCTGGAATTTCTACACTTTCATTTTTGTTCAGTCCCGTAAATCTTAAGATTTGAGCGGGAGTATATTTTTTTACACCATCTACAATGATATCTTTCAGGATATAGGTTCCTGCCTGATTTTCGGCGTAAACCGGATTCTGGTCCTGATGATTCTGTTCGGGTGTAACCTGCCCGTAGAAATGAGCGGAAGCCACAAACATGATGATGGGTAAGATTTTAAACTTCATTTTTTATCTTGCTAACTTATCTTTTATTTTTGGTCAAGCTGTTCGCTTGTTTTGCCGAATCTTCTTTCCTTGTTCTGGTAGTCGTATATACATTTGAAGAAATCCTCTTTTCCGAAATCCGGCCACATAATATCCAAGAACTGCAGTTCGGCGTACGCGATTTGCCAAAGCAGGAAATTACTGATTCTTACTTCGCCGCTTGTTCTTATGAGTAGGTCAACTGCGGGAATATCTTTTGTATAGAGGTGGTTTTCGAAAATTTTTTCGTCAATCTCTTCAACTTCGAGTTTACCATTTTTAACTTCTTCACTGATCTTCTTTACCGCGTTGAGGATTTCTCTTTGCGATCCATAACTTAACGCCAGAACCAGATTACCTCTCTTGTTATTTTTGGTAATATCCACCAAATTAAGCATCTGATCACGCACGAGTGGTGGAAGTTTTTCAATTTCTCCGATTACGTGCATCCTTAATCCCTTTGTGAAAATTTCTTCCGCTTCCAGCAAAAGCGTTTCGGAAATCAATGTCATTAAGGTATTGACTTCACTTTGCGGACGGTTCCAGTTCTCCGTGGAAAATGTGTAAAGGGTAAGGAATGGGATATGGATTTCGTTACAGGCATTCACCGCGTTGCGCACCGCCTGAATCGCGTGTTTGTGACCGTAGGTTCTTTCTTCCCCGCGAGATTTAGCCCACCTTCCGTTCCCATCCATAATGATGGCAACGTGCTTTGGGAGCATATCCGGATTTAACTTTTCTTTAATCGACTGCATTTTTACTAATCACAATAACAAGGTGGTCTTCCAAAAGAATAGCTCAATCCTATGGAGATCGAGTTTAACCAGTCTTTGGAATTGATGTTGCCGATTTGTCTGTTTTTCAGAAACTCTTCGGTTCTTCGTTCGACTTCCGGTTTAAACTGCTCGTCCTGAAGAAGGGATTTGGTAGTTCCCGGCATCAGAATATCTTTATTATAGGTCACTTTCACATCCGACTGGTCAATCACACTATAATCAATGGTATCTGAAAATGTGGGTCTGAACATCACTTCGCCGAAAAGCGACCAATTATAATTGAATTTATATTTGATTCCGACTCCAAAAGGAACAGCCATAGCAATTTTTTTCGTGGATGTGTAAGTCGGAGTCATTAAGAAATCTGTATTATCAACAGGGGTTTGAGCTGCGCCACCTACTCTGCGAAAATCTGCCTCTAAGATTGCTTGTGGCGTATTTGCAAGAAGCGCTCCTATACCTCCAAAAACATAAGGACTCGCAATTCCTTTCTGCTCATCATTCACTGGAAAGAAATTGTATTCGAAAAGCGCATCAAGCTCTACAATCGAGTTGGTACCCCAAAGTTTTCTGTTCTGGCGATAAAGTTCTTTCGCAACGGCATCAATAAACTGGATGTGGATGTATCCCAAATTGATCCGTACTGTTTGATAGGGATTAAAATTCATCCGATAAAGCACGCTTCCGTAAAATGGCATCCCGTAATCGCGCATGTTACTCAAAACAGGTTTCTGCAGAATATAATTGGTTTTGCCAATATCTCCCACCAAATTGCTCATACCCAGCTGAACACCTATTTCATGCCGTTGACCTTTATAAAGGACAGACACAAAAACAATCGCGAGTGACAGGATTATTTTCTTTTGCACAAAATACCGAAAGTCAATTTTCATAAATAATTTTGCAAATATAAAACTTTTTTACCTTAAAGAAATTCTTAATTTTTAGTTAAAAACCCTCAATAAACTATAATTTTCGGGGTCGAATTTGACTTAAAAACGACAAAAGAAACTTTTTATGATTTAAACTAAAAAAGTCCCTCTTAATTGAGAGACCCATTTAGAGATTAATCTCTTCCGAAAATTTTCCGGATGATATTTCTAATCTTAATCAGCAGCGGTTCTTTGTAATTTTTATCTTCATCAAAATAACCGTATCCATAACCGTAACCGTATCCATAGCCGTAACCGTATCCATAGCCATATCCCTGCTTGAATTCGAAGTCGTTATAGAGCAATCCCAGGTTTTTCACTTCCTGTTTATGGTATTTCTCGATAATCATTTTCAGCATATACTTTTCCGTATATTCGTGTCGAACCACATAAATACTTGCGTCTGCGTACTTCATCAATTCGAACGGGTCTGCAACTAAACCAACCGGTGGTGAATCCAAAATAATAAAATCATAGTGGTTTCTAAGCTCCTGGATGAACTCAATATTTCTGTCGCTCATCAGTAACTCCGAAGGGTTTGGCGGAATTGGTCCTGAAGTGGCTACATGCAGATTAGGAATTTGGGTCTGGTTGATAATTTGGCTCATCTCCACTTCGCCGGTAAGGAAATTGGAAATCCCGTATTTGTTGTTGATCTGGAAATCGCCGAAAATTTTTGGCTTTCTCAAGTCCATTCCCAATAGAATGGTTTTCTTGCCACTCAGCCCTAAAACTGAAGCTATATTAATAGAGGCATAGGTTTTCCCTTCTCCCCCAATTGAAGAAGTTAGGAGGATCACTTTAGATTTGCCGTCTTCTTTATGCAGGAACCTCAAATTTGCCCGGACTCCACGGAATGCTTCCGATATGGAGGAACGCGGCTGTTCGAGCACTGTAAGGTTGTTGTCGTGGTTGTTCTTCCCGATGACGCCGAGTAACGGTATCTTGGTTACACTGACCAACTCCTTGATGTTTCGGATTCTGTTGTCCATTGCCTCCGAAATACCGATAAAGAAAAGCGGCAGGAAAAGCAGACCTCCAATGATCATGTACTTCGTTTTCTCAACATCGGGAGCAATTGGACCCTGCCCAAGATTTTTAGCTGGGTCTATTACCGTAATGTCCGATTTATTGGTCGCTACACGAATCTGCGTTTCATTTTGCTTGGTAAGCAAGGAATTATAGGTCGCCTCGATCATATTGTAACCTCTCTCCGCGTCCAGATAGCGCCTTTCCTTTTCTGGATAAGTCATCAAATCCACATTGGTTGCTGCAATTTCCCGATCTATTTTGTAGATTTCGTTGCGGTATATATTGTAATAATTGTTTAGCGAGCCATTAGAGCTTCCTCTTGCCTCACTAATCAGGCGGTTGATTTCCCGCATTGGCTCAGAATTCGGGGTGTAGATGAGTGCGAGTTCTCGCCTCTTTGCGTAGAGCGCTTTCAGTTCGCTCACTGTCGCCGAAAACGCGCCATCTTCGATCCCGGCAGAATTGGTGCTGATCATTCTGTCGAGATTTTGGGACATCAACGTATTACGGATGTTATTGAGCGAGCTTAACTTTGTTAGGATCTCTGCTTTTTTGGATTCAAGCTCTTTGATTCTGGTGAGCGATTTTTCGTCTCTGTCTTTGATATTATAAAGTCCTTCCTGTGTTTTCAGCCGGTTGAGAACAGCCGCGCTGGAATCCAGTTTACTCCGGATTTTTGTCAGGTTATCGTTAAGGTATTGTTCTGTATTCTTATCTACCGTGTTTCGGTCAATCAATCTTTTTTTCTGTAATTCATCTACAGAAATATTGAGAAAGTTAACCGTCTCATTCAGATTAAAACCTCTTTTGGTGATCATCATAATCGAGCCGATTTCTTTGTCGAAATCAACCGAAATGGTATTGACCAAACTATTAACCTTATTATTTACGGTTGAAAGTGTGACGATAATATTATCAAACTCTATGGAACTTGGTTGCGGGTTTTCCAATAGGCGGAACTTAAGATTAGGCGCGACATACCATTCATTCAAACCAATTATTTTGTCTTTTGGTCTTTTAAATTTAGGAATGTTGAGAAATCCTTCTGATTCGTAGGAGTACACCCTGTTCAGTTCTCCTTCTAAGGGCAGAACAACTTCGTATCTGCCTTTACCTTTAGGCATTAAGGTAATCGGATAATCAACCTGTTGAGGGTAGTCTTTATCGATTTCCAAAAAAACAGGTGAATCAAACTTATCAATATAAGTTTCCTTGATGAGCCCTTTCGTTGAATAGTTGGCATATAAATCCAGCCGCTTTACAAGATATTCGTTGTGCGACCGAGAGAGGAGCATTTTTTTCAGATAAATTCCATCCTGATTGTTGGATTGCCCCCAAATAAAATTAATGGACTGATTAGGTGTGAAATAACTTGCCGTGTTATTAGAAATACTTAACGAAAGGTTCGAAGCGTAAATCCTCTGTGCATAATACTTGCTGTAAAACCACGAAATCGCATAGCCCATGATGGCCATCAGTACGAACCAATACCAATTTTTCAGAATCCGAGAAATAAAGTGCTCAACATCGAAAAATGTGAATGAGCCCACCTTTTCAGTTGAAGCAGTTGCGCTCTTGCTCATATTATCTTTTCCCGGAATCATAATCTTGTAAGAATCAAGTAAATAGAAAGTGCGGTAGTTAATACTGAAACGCCGGTTGTAAGAGTTTGAACGGGATCTTTTCCGAATCCGTTAAGGTTTTTGGAGCGTGTGTTGAGATAAATTTCGTCTCCATTCTGCACCCAGTAATAAGGTGAATTCATCAGGTCTTCGCGGGTGAGGTCAATTTTGGCGATCTTAATTCCTTCTGGGAGCTTTCTGTGAATCACGACGTTGGTTCTGTCCACCGTTCTGTTTAACCCACCGTTGATCGCAAGTGCTTCTGTAATTGTGAGTGTGTTCTTGTGGGTGATTTTTTCTCCGGTAATTCCTACGGTTTCCACATCACCTAAAATATAGTAGGTAATTCCGTCGGTATTGAGCCGAACTTCAGATTTTCCCTCAAGGAAATTTTCGTTGACTCTATTTTGGATTTCCTGGGCAATGTCTTCAATGGTTCTTCCCTCAGCTTTTACAAATCCGATCCCAAAAATATTAATATCACCTTTGGAATCCACCCTTAAACCATTAAAATAAATATTGGTATTTCCTCCAGAATTGTTGCCGGTTGAAGTAACATTTGCCGGTCTTGCTCCCTGTACTCCGCCGGTTGCCGGATTGTTGATAGGAGCATTTAATGTGGAGTAAAACTGTGCCGCATCACCTTTTGGAGTAGTCACGATATTCAGGGTGAGCATATCGTTTTTCGTCACCCGGTAAATGGGTATATTGTAGGGGACCAGTCCTTCTTCATTGATTACCAGACTTTCATTCGGTTGCAAATATCTAACGTCTTTCGTTGAAATACAAGAAGTAACCATCAGAGAAAGAGCTATAAGAAATAAAACAACTTTGTTTTTCATCAGCTTGTGCATAGCTTGCAAAAATAATAAATAATTAATTACCCTTTTCCCGTAAATACAGAATGAGCTTCGGGATATAAGCTCCGATTAAACCAATTCCCATTACCAAAAAAAGCAGGAGATTCACCTCTAAGTGTCGAAAATAATAAACGACTGAAACCACAAAAAGATAATACAGAATGATATAGAATGTTGCTCTCCGGTGCGTCATACCCAACCTCAGCATCGAATGGTGAATGTGGTTCTTATCGGCAATAAATGGCGACTTGCGATTTACCAGACGGATTATAATAACGTTAAAAGTATCGATAATTGGCAAAATAAGTATTGCCATCGCGATTGCGGGTACAGACTTCAAATAATATCTTGGAACTCCCGGAAATTTCTCATCGATAAAGATATCAATAAAACAGATTGCAGTAAATCCCAGCAGAAAACCGAGAATCATCGATCCGGTATCCCCCATAAATATTTTGCGCTGTCTCTGGTTCGAAAGGTTATAATACAGGAAGCCGGAAACTGCTCCAATAATAACCCCGGATAATACTACCAAAGGATAGTTTAATGGCCCCAACCGAAAATAGCTAATACCGAACATTGCGCTGCAAATTATGGAATAACCTCCTGCCAAACCATCAATCCCGTCAATTAAGTTAAATGCATTAATCAAGATGATAAAAGTAAAAATACTGAAAAGCACGCTCGCTACATAACCAATTTCGTGAATCCCGAAAACTCCAAAGAAACTCTTGATCCGTACATCAGAACCAACAACTAAAAGTGTCACTACCACAATCTGGGCAAGAAGTTTCTTGTACGCGCGCATCACAACAATATCATCCATCACACCAACATAAAGCAAGATCACAAGTGATGCAAATAGAAATTTATAAAGTTCGAAAAGTTCGAATGCGAAAATAGATGCAGAAATCGCCAAAGATGCAAACAACGCGATGCCCCCCAGATTCGGAATTTTTCTTTGGTGCGAACTCCTTAAACCAGGTTCGTCCATCAGGTTTTTTCTTCTCGAAATCTTTACAATGATCGGAATCATGTAAAAAGTAATGAGGAAAGCCAACAGCGTACCCGCCACAAACTTTACATAAAAGATGGGTATTGAAAAATTTTCAAAAAAACTCTTTAGCAGGTCCATTGCATTACCATAACTTGTTCGTATAACGCCCCAAGGTGAATTTTCCACGGTCACCATTTCCCTGTCCGAAATAAAAGAACATGGCGACAAAGTAGCTTACAAAGCCAATATACAGAAAACGCCTTGCCTGATCACGAACAGCATAAACCAAATTCGGCAGACAAAACATTGTCACAAAAAACATATAGACTCCCGGAAGACGCACCGCAAAAATACCGTTTGACCGGAAAAAATAAAAGAGGAACATCCCGAAAACGGCAAGATTTCTCATATACTCATACCACCAAACTTCTTCACACCCTTTCTTGTCATACCGAATCAACACGATAATAAAAAGAATCTTCACAATATCGTTAAGCCCGGTTTCAACTTCATTACCGTAGTATCTGTCATCCAGATACCCTGTATATGCTCCGGAAATATCTTTCGGAGTAAGTGAGCTAAAAAGATTCCCACCAAATCGATAAAGTTCGAAAGGTGAAGATAAAACAGCGAAAACCAAAACCCAGAAAATCCTTGTACTGTTCATTGGAATTTTCACCAGCCAGTAAGCCGGCAAAAAAACGATGGATGTCTTATGGAATCCGATTGCAATATAAAGGCACAGTAGAAACATCCACAGGTTTCTTTCCTTAATAAATTTAAAGGATGCAGCGCACACCGCGATTCCCAAACCCTGTCTCATCTGCCCCGAATCCTCAAAAAACATAATGGGCATAAAGTAAAAAAGCAATGCCAATGCGGGGAACTCGACATTTTCATAGATCGTCGTAAATTTCAGCGTCACCGTAATGATCGCCATAATCAGCGTTACCACATAAAACGGAAACCCAATATCGAAAACAATCTTATTGATCAGTACAAAAATCCACTCTATTTCTTCTGCATTGGGTCTGAAAAGCGCTTTGTCCCAAACATCTCCATAAGTGGTGTAAAGAGAAAATCCCGAGAAAAGCATTTTATACACAGGATAATCTGCACCTACATTTTCACGCAAGCCAACTGCGATGATAATCAAAAAAGCAACGATCCACACAGCAGCTTTCTGTTTTTTTCCCGAGCCAAAAACCTCCTGATAACTTGCAAACAGGAGGATAATAAAAATCAGGATGAAAATCGGGTGTAAAATCGGCATCGATAAATCCGTGTGTTTTTAGAGCAGTTTTCGGAGCAGTTTTTCCTGACCGAAAAAATATAATAGGTAATACACTTTTTTCTTTAAAGGCAAAGATAAAAGATAATTCCTTCCAAAACGTTTATAACACAATATTTCTGCAAATGAAATTTTATTCTCACTGATGAAGCTTTTCAGCGCCGCCGACATTTTTGCATAAACCTCAACTTCTTTTACAAATGCGAGGTACGCCAGAAAGGTGTATACTCCCTCCAAAATCTTAAAGTTTTTGAGGTCAGATGCTTTGGAAGAATATTTCGAAGTCTTAAAAACTGCCTCTACATCCGAAACCGCATTTAAGATATCCAGTCCTTTTTCGGTATGCGATTTTGTGATGGAATCGGTACGTTCCAAATATTGGTAATGGTAATTTTGGGTTTGAGCCAAAGTTTCGCACTGCAGCAGAAGTTGCGGGATCAGCTGAATATCTTCGAAATGGATCCCTTTCTCAAATCTCTTATTTTCAAAGAGTTCTCTTTTGAAAATTTTATTACATGCAAAATAAGAAAGGTCTGCAAACACCGAAAAGTTCTTTTCCAAATCAATTTTCTCAGGCATATTGGGAATTTGCGTAAGCTTCTGCGTAACATTTCCATTCTCGTCCACTTTTCGTAGATTACAGATGACCATTTCCGCGGAGTGTTTCTTTGCAAGTCCGTACATTTCCTCAAACATTTTTTCAGAAACGTAATCGTCGCTATCCACAAATCCGACTAACTCACCAGAAGAGTGATTCAAACCAAAATTTCGGGCGTCACTCAACCCCCCATTTTCTTTGATGAAGGACTTTATCTTTAATGGAAATCGAGCGGCAAACTCATCAATAATATTTTGCGAATTATCACTGCTTCCATCATTTACAACAAGAATTTCAATATCTTCCAATGTTTGATTCACCAACGAATTCAAACATTTTTCCAGATACTGTTCTGTATTATAAACTGGGACTATTACAGAAACCTTCTTCATTGCTTAAGGTTTTCCGTTACGTTTTACATACAGGAAATAATCTTTTCCGATCGGCCGTACTCCGTAAACTAATTTTACTATTTCCGGCGCATTCTGATGGATTTCTGCGATCGGGTATTCCTTTACCAACGAATAATGTTCATCAAAATATGCTTTGTCTCCCTCTTTCATTTGATAGTACCCTTTTCCGCTGTCTGGCTTCACGCCAATGCTCAGAATATAATTCGGTTGAAATTTACGCAGAGAATTCATCCACCAATAGTGTTCATCGGCTGTCATTTCGTCAAGAATCTTTTTGTTCACCAAACCTACTTCATCGTAAGTGTAAAGATTGGTGTAGAAAGGTATTTTTCCGGCAGGTTCCAACAGGATCGACTGTTCCATATTCGTTCCGTTCGCGGCAATATCTTTGGCGATCTGCACACGCTGCGTATTTTCCATATACCCAATTGCGTAGGACTGCACCAGCTGAAAAAGATAAAGACCAATAAAAATCAAAAATATCGAAGGAACCAAAATCCGCTTCCTGATCCTTACAAAATTTAACAGATAATAGATTACCGCAACAAACAGAAAAACCCGCGGAAGCCAGTAATACCAGTCAAAATACGCCTTTAGAAAAGCAAAAACAGAAATTTTCAGTAAAGCAAAAACAACAACCGCAACCAGAATCACCTTCACTTTATAAGCTATTCTGTCTTTATTTTTAATGATTTTGACCATTGCAAAACAGAGCAAGGCAAGAAATCCGAGAAAGATAAACAGCGTAACAAACGAATATTTCTTGATGAGCCCGCCATAATAAGCCCATTGAATAAGGAAATAATCCAAATTATTGTTCGGCGTCAAATTTTTGTAGGCGATTTTTTTGGCTGAAATCGTGTGATTCACCAACTCGCCAAAATAAAAGTAGTTAAAACCAACAACGCTCACCAAACCGACAACTCCACCGACAATGAAGGTCCAATTCAGTTTTCTCTTCAGGTATAAATCAGCCAGAAACATTACCCCAAGAAAAATTACGGTATCCACTCTTGTCCAAAGCAACAGGATCGGGAATAGAAAAAATGCCCAGTTTTTCAGCTTGAAGAATCCGTAATAAATCAGCCCGCAATACAGAAAAAAGAGAATCCCATATTCCATACCTACACAGGATGCGGTAATCGCAGGTGGAACAAGGTTAAGTAAAACCACAAAAAAACCTCGGCGAAGCGTGTCCTGCGGAAAAAGAATTTTACCTAACCAAATTGAGCCGATTGCAAATAATACCGCGCTGAAAACAAGAATCGGATAAATAAAATCCTCCCCAAAAATCAACTGAAAAAACGCGGAAACTACTGTATAGAGATGCGTCGTAGAAGCCGAAATCCTATCTTCCCCATTAAACCCAATCACTCCGTAATTGAGCAGATTTTTTGCAACGCGCCAAGTGATAAAGGAATCTTCCTGAATGTGCTTCGTTAAAAAAACCGGGATTTTAACCGCCAATGTAATGGCAATCAAAAGAATATTATTTGAAAAAATTTTAGACAACCATTTACTCATATATTCAGATTATATAAAAATGATTGTACGTTTGGTCACCATCATCGGTGTTGGATTTTTCTCTGTCATCTGTGTGTTTAAGCAACAAAAATATCGTATTTTTCTTAATACCAAAAGGTTGTCGGCCGAAATCAGCTTTTCATAAACCTTTTGTCGAGCATTCCCTGTTTTGCGGCTTCGTATTCGAATCTTGAGCACGGAATCAGGTTTTCGGTTTTCTCATCATCGCCGAAATACCATAAACCGCTGAACGTATCTCTCTTAAACGCAAACTGGTTATCGTCGATCATCACCCAAAAAGTTTCGAAATGTCTTTCTTTTGGGTGCGATTTCTGAATGTTGACCCCCTCGATCAAATGCCAAATCATCTGCGCCAAAAGTTGATGGTTAAGATGCTCCGAAGAATTGGCGTTAAAGTTGAAAATCCCCGCCGATTTCAGGTTTTCGCTTAATCCGATTTCCTTCATATAAGCGCAGATTTCTCTTCTATTAAGTCCGTTCACTTGTGGGTTTACCGAGAAACCGTCGCCATAACTTTCCACCGCGTCGCAGTTTACCGTAATCAGATCCGCTCTTCTGAAATAGGGTTCTGTTTTTTCGGTGGAGTTCATCATTTCCGCCAAACGGATGATTTCAAATTCCACCTCCTTCATCAGTTTTACCGAATCGATTTCGTTGAGGTGTTTCTGATAACCGAGATGGTGATAGTTCTTAATACTGAAGGTCTTTGAACTGAGAATTTTTGCCAGAAAGTTCTTTTCATTAATCTCTTCACCTTCGTTGAGGAGCGAGATGATGTTTGAAATCTGAGTGTAGTTGATATTTTTTTGGTGGAAGTTTAATGCCGAAAAAAGAGAATGCGCCAAATCATTGCTTCCACCGATGATTATGGGAATCGCGTTTTTGTAATGACACATCGAGAGTACTTCCTGTAGAACATAATGCGTATCCTGATGCGACTTCCCCGAAATCAGGTCGCCCAAATCGCAAATTGGAATTTCAAAATCGAGTTTGGAAAGTCGGTACAACTCTCTCCGAACATTGACGTAGTCGAAAATTTCTGCCTCCCCGAATTTGATGCCGCGATAATCCGAGCAGAAAACCAGGGCAATTCCGTCTTCCTTAATTTCGTTGCTGATGATATTGCCGAGCTGCCATTTTTCGGTCTTGAATTCTTTTGGCGGAATCAGGATGTCGTCGAGGTTCATTCTTATGTTTTAGTTTTGAGGTCGTGTGCGTAAAGGATTTTTACAAATTTAATGAAAATCCCATATCACCAAAATGAAAAACGCTTCCAGTGTTGTTCTGAAAGCGCAATTTATTTGAAGTGCAAACTATTTCTTTTTCGCTGCCGTTTTCTTCGCAGGAATTTTTCTCGCAGCTGCCTTTTTTGCCGCTGGTTTTTTCTTCTCTGCGAAAGCAGTTTTGTCCTGCGCGGTGATCCATTTTTTCACCTCGTCCAAAGAAACTTCCTTCAGCGCTTCAGCGGTGTATTTTTCATCCTTTTTATTTTTCGGAATCTTAAACATCGCTTTCCCGAATTTGATAAACGGTCCCCATCTTCCGTTTTCGATGGAGATTTTTTCTTTCTCCCACTGTTGGATGTAGCGGTTCGCCTCTTTTTCAAGTTTGGCGTCGATCAGCTCGTTGATGTCGCTTTGTGAGAGGTTTTCGAAATCATATTTCTTAGGTACATTCACAAACATCGATTGGTATTTGATGAATGGGCCGAATCTTCCTGTTCCTTTCGTTACTGGTTCTCCTTTGTACGTTGCGATCGGCGCGTCGGCAATTTTCTTTTCGTTGATGATTTCCTCCGCTCTTTCCTGATTTACAGAAAGCGGGTCTTCTCCTTTTGGAATCGAGATAAAGGTTTCGCCCCATTTCACATACGGTCCGAATCTTCCGACACCGATGGTTACGGATTTTCCTTCGAAATCTTTCAGATCGAACGGAATTTTGAATAACTCCAGAGCTTCTTCCAGAGTGATCGTCGCGATGTTCTGACTCTGCATTAATGAGGCATAAGTTTTCTGCTCATCATCCGCTTCGCCAATTTGAATCATCGCTCCATAACGTCCCATTCTTGCATAAACGTTTTTGCCAGATTTCGGGTCTTTACCCAACAAACGCTCTCCTGTTGCCCGATCCGCGTGTTCTTCCACATCCTCAATTCTCGGGTGGAAAAAATCGTAGAAACTGGTCATCACGTTTTTCCATTGTTTGCCGCCGTCTGCAATATCGTCAAATTCCTGTTCCACTCTTGCTGTGAATCCGTAATCAAGGATTTCTGCAAAGTTTTCGGTCAGGAATTCATTCACCACTTCACCAATGTCGGTGGGAACGAACTTATTTTTGTCGCCACCGAATTTTTCAGATAGAATTTCTTTCTTAATGTCTTTAGTTAAAGTCATTTTCAGGATTTCTCTTTCCTGCGGAAGCACTTCTCTCTTATCGACATATTCACGGTTTTGGATCGTCTGAATCGTCGGTGCATAAGTTGAAGGTCGCCCGATTCCGAGTTCCTCCAGTTTTTTTACCAACGCGGCTTCGGTATATCTTGCGGCAGGTTTCGTAAATTTTTCTATCGCGGTGATTTTCTTGAAAGTCAAGGTTTCTCCCACAGAAACTTTAGGCAATAATTTTTCGTTGTTTTCCTCATCATCGTCGTCGGATTTGGTGATTCCATAAACCTTCAGGAAACCGTCGAAAATAATGACTTCACCTTGCGCTTCGAACTGGGTGGGAAGTTTTGGATTCCCGATTTCAATAGTAGTCTTCTCAATTTTGGCATTCGCCATTTGCGACGCCAAAGTTCTTTTATAAATGAGTTGATAAAGCTTGTTCAGCTGTGCATCGCCAATCGACTTTACTGAAAAATCGGTTGGTCGGATCGCTTCGTGCGCTTCCTGTGCGGAAGCAGATTTGGTGGTATAATTTCTTGGGTTAGAATACGCTTCGCCAAACTCCGAAAGAATCTGTGCTTTCGCACCGTTGATCGCTTCCTGCGAAAGATTCACAGAATCGGTTCTCATATAGGTAATGTACCCTTCTTCATAGAGTCGCTGTGCAACACGCATCGTCGAAGTAACGCCGTATCCCAATCTGTTACTCGCTTCCTGCTGCAAAGTAGAAGTGGTGAAAGGAGCGGATGCAGAACGGGTTCCAGGTTTTTTCTCTACATTTAGAACTTTGAATTCGGTGTTTTTTGAAAGTTCAAGAAATTTTTCCGCCTCAGTTTCTTCAGAAAAATCTTTTTTGAGTTTCGCGGAAATTTCCTGCTTTTCAGAATTGAGGAAAACCCCGTCGAGTTTGAAAGTGGATTTTGCAACGAAATCGCGTATCTCTTTTTCACGCTCCACAACCAACCTCACTGCAACGGACTGCACTCTTCCCGCGGAAAGTCCCGTCTTTACTTTTTTCCAGAGAACGGGCGACATTTCGAAACCAACGATTCGGTCGAGAACTCTTCTCGCCTGCTGCGCGTTTACAAGATTTTGGTCAATTTTTCTGGGATTTTCGATTGCTTTCAGAATGGCGTTCTTCGTGATTTCGTGGAAGACGATTCTTTTGGTACGGTCTTCTTTCAGCTTTAATTCCTGCGCAAGATGCCATGCAATTGCTTCTCCTTCGCGGTCCTCATCGGAAGCGAGCCACACTGTTTCTGCATTTTTTACAGCGGTCTTCAGTTCGGCGACAATTTTTTTCTTGTCGGGTGAAACTTCGTAATCTGGAGTAAAAGTAGCAAGGTCGATTCCCATTCCTTTCTTAGGCAAATCACGGATATGTCCGAAACTTGATTTCACTTCGAACTCCTTTCCCAAATATTTCTGAATGGTCTTTGCTTTTGCTGGTGACTCTACGATTACTAAATTTTTTGGCATCCTGAAAATTTTTGCAAAAGTAGAAGTTTTTTTTAACTCGCAAATTTTTGTCGTTTTGTGTTGAAATTCTTCACCATTTTCTAATTGTTGAATTAATTTTAAAAACATACCACTTGCCCTGTTCACTTCTTTTAAAAAACATTTAACACGCTATATATAATAAGGTGTTATTTTTGCAATACCATCGGAAAGCACATTTTTTGAAAAATTTCATTAAAAATACCATCCAGAGCCAAAAAGTATTCTACCGCTACTTCCGCAGGAAGGGGCTGAAAAGGTTTCTTAAAGAAAATATTCTTGAAAGCGACGGCAGCAACGAAACCAAGGCGAAATCAATCGCATTGGGCGTTTTCATTGGATTGTCGCCTTTTTGGGGACTGCACTCTTTTTTGGCAATTACGCTCTCTGTGTATTTCAAACTCAATAAGCTGCTATCTTTTATGTTCTCGCAACTTACTTTACCACCACTGATTCCCGTGATTATTTTCCTTTCGATGATGGTGGGATCGCCTTTTGTAAAAGAAAGTGTGAGTTTTGAAAACGCAACTTTCGACCTGGAATTTATCAAGCAAAACATTGTGCAGTACACCATCGGAAGCTTGATTTTGGCGACCGCGGCAGCTGCAGTTTTTGGTTTCGGCTCTTATTTTCTCCTAAAAATGCTCGATCCGAAACGAAGCCGCCGATAAGAAAATACTTTAAATTCTCTGTTTGCATTTAGAGTTCTTCAAAAAACACGCAAAGATTTCTACCAGTTATCCTGCTTATTATTAAGAAAGCAAAGCGCGATCCGCTAAAGCGAATTGATGAAGTTTGCGCGAATTTTCCGCCTAAATCTTCGCATCCTCAAATTCATTTCCAAGAAAATCTGCGACATCCGCGAAATCTGCGAGAAGTAACCATTTCGAAAACTATATTCGTGCATTTGTAGCAAAATCTTAGCGAGCAAACTCCTTAGCATGTTATAGATTAATTTTGTAGAAAACAGATTTAAGAAATAAGCTAAATTTGCGAATCGTTTCAAATCCGCCAATGCACCGATTTTTTATTTCCATTTTTTGGTTTATTCAGAAAAACAAAATTTCCACTGTTTTAGTGGCGATGACGTTATTGGCGGTTTGCGGATTTTTCGGCTCGAAGATTCATTTTGAGGAAGACATCAACCAAATTATTCCAAAAAACGACAAATCCGATATCACAGCGAAAGTTCTTAAGCAGCTGAATTTCTCCGATCAAATTGTCGTTATCATCGAACAGAAAGGAGACACGGACGAATTCGCACTCTCCGAAACCGCCGACAGTTTTTTGGATAAAATCACTCCTTTAAAAAAATACATCAATAACGTACAGGGAAAAGTTGATGAGGAAGAAATCACCCAAACCTTCGATTTCGTCAACCAAAATCTGCCGTTGTTCCTGAATGATAACGACTACCGCGAAATTTCGCAAAAGCTAAACTCCGACAGCATCGCCAAAAAAGTTGAGCAAAATTATGCAGCGCTGGTTTCGCCGACGAGTTTGGTCACGAAAAACTTTATTAAAAAAGATCCGCTCGGAATCTCGTTTCTCGGACTGAAAAAACTGGAATCGCTGAATATGGGCAATGACTTCCGACTGGAAAACAATTACATCGTCACCAAAGACGGCAAACATCTCCTGCTTTTTATCGAACCCAAATTTGGCGGTGCCGAAACGAAAAACAACGAAGTTTTTGCTGACGGACTGGATACTATTAAGGATCAACTCAACCAACGGTTCAAAGAAAAAACCGAAATCAGTTATTTTGGTTCGCCAATTATCGCGGTTGCCAATGCGAAACAAATCAAGAGCGACATTCAGAAAACGGTGGTCATCGCACTGGTCGTACTTCTCGCGTTGTTGATCTTTTACTTTAGAAATCTTTTCACGCCGATCATTATTTTTCTTCCGACAGTTTTCGCAGTTGGGATTGCGTTGTGCAGCATCTATTTTTTGCGCGACAGGATTTCGGCGATTTCGCTGAGCGTGGGTGCAATTTTGCTGGGAATCACCGTTGATTACGCACTTCACGTTTTGACACACCTTAAAAAAAGCGGCAATATCGAAGAGCTTTACCGCGAAATCACACAACCTGTTCTAATGAGCAGCTTTACGACGGCGATCTCTTTTCTGTGCCTGGTTTTCGTGCATTCCGAGGCGTTGATCGATTTAGGAATTTTTGCATCGATAAGCGTCCTGAGTTCTTCATTTTTTGCATTGATCATTGTTCCCCAACTTTATCATCCGAAAGAAGTCGAAAACCAAAAACCCAACTTTATCGACCGTATCGGTTCCTACGATTACGACAAAAACAAGTTTCTGCTGATCTTCTGCTCCATCGTGATTATCGCGTGTTTCTTCGGTTTCAGCAAAGTGAAATTCAACGAAAATATCGGCAACCTGAATTTCGTGCCCGATGAAATGAAAAAGACCGAGCGCAAACTGGAACAACTTTCCGACATCACGTCGAAATCCATCTACACCGTTTCCTACGGAAAATCCGAAGCCGAAGCCCTAGAAAAAAACACCCAACTTTTCGAATTTTTAAACGACAACAAAACCAAAAACGGCATCATCAGCTTTTCATCGGTTGGCGAAGTGGTTCTGAGCAAAAAAGAGCAACAGGAAAAAATTGAAAAATGGAACAGCTTCTGGAATGCCGAACGAAAAAAACAGGTGACAGAAGACCTTGTTAAAAACGGCAACAAATTCGGCTTCAACGAAAATGCTTTTTCAGATTTTCAGGGATTGCTCACTAAAACTTTCGAACCCATTTCGCTCGACGAATACCAAACGCTGAAACCGCTTCAGCTCCAGAATTTCATTAATGAAAAAGATGGACTTTATACGGTTTCGAATATCGTGAAGATCGACGAAAAAAGCCGCGACCAATTTATAAAATCTGTTGAAGAAAAAGGAGGAATCATCGCAATCGACCGACAACAAATGAACGAGAACTTTCTCGGACTGCTCAAAAAAGATTTCGGCTCGCTCATCAATTATTCGCTTATCGCGATTGTTCTAATCCTGTTTGTGTTTTTTAGAAAGGTGGAACTCACAATGCTTGCGATGGTTCCCATCATTTTAACGGGGATTGTTACCGCGGGAATTCTGTATTTCTTCGGAATGCAGCTGAATATTTTTAGCACGATTGTGTGCACTTTGGTTTTCGGAGTTGGTGTAGATTTCAGCATTTTCCTTACACAGGCGCTGATGAAGGAAAACACCACAGGAAAAAATGTGCTTCCAACATACCGCACCTCGATTATTCTGGCTGTCTTAACTACGGTTTTGGCGATCGGAACTTTGATTTTCGCAAAACATCCCGCACTGCATTCCGTCGCATCAGTCGCATTGATTGGAATGTTTTCGGTGCTCATCATCACTTTTTCGCTCTACCCTTTTCTATTCCGACTTCTCATTATTAAAAGACAGAAAAAAGGTCTTTCGCAACTGACGCTCAGATTGTTCTTGCACTCGGTTTTGTCTTTTGCCTATTACGGAATTGGCGGATTTCTTTTCTCTCTTTTCGGGCATTTCTTCGTGCCAAAAGCTGGAAAAAAAGGACTGTTAAGTATTAAGAAAACAATGGCCGCTTTCCTGAAATCGGTATTGTATTCGAATCCATTTGTAAAGAAAAAAGTCATTAATCCCAACAATGAAACCTTTGAAAAACCCGCAGTAATCATCGCAAACCACACCTCTTTTCTGGATACTTTGGTTATTGCGATGGTGACTCACAAAGCGGTTTTCCTTGTAAATGACTGGGTGTATAACTCGCCCGTTTTTGGAAAAATGGTGAGAGCTTTGGGATTTTATCCCGTTTCGCAGGGAATTGAAAACGGTACCGAACAACTCCGCGAAAAGGTGGAACAGGGTTTTTCGTTAATGGTTTTTCCCGAAGCGACGCGATCTTCAGACAATAACGTGAAGCGATTTCACAAAGGGGCTTTTTATCTCGCGGAAGAATTTGGGCTCGATATTTTGCCGATCTACATCCACGGAAATTCCGAGGTTCTGCCCAAAAACGACTATATTATCTACAACGGTTCGATTACGGCGAAAGTGGGAAACAGAATTTCAAACACCGACCTGAGTTTCGGCAAAAATTATTCGGAAAGAGGCAAAAATATCAACAGACTTTTCCGTGAAGAATTTGCGAAACTGCGGACAGAAATTGAGGATGAAGATTATTTTAAAGAAAAACTTTTCCTTTCATTCCTTTATAAAGACAGCGAAGTGGTCGCAGAAGTAAAAAATGATTTTAACGCCAACAAGAAAAAATACCACGCATTAAATTCCCTGATCGGAAAAGACGATGTGGTGCTGCATTTCTCCTCAGATTTCGGGCAGAAAGATATTTTGCTTACGTTGCAGGAAGCATCACGAACGGTGTATTCCTTTAATTCCAATCTTGAAAAAAGAGAGATTGCAAAGCAGAACCACAATGTGAAAACTCGCAAGATTTTCTACATCGATTCACTTTCTGAAATGAAGAAATCTCCCGATGTACTACTCATTTCTGATAAAGATTTCGATTGGAAATTCATCGAAACCATTCCAAAAAAAGTTGTTTTTCTTAATGTGGAACCCTTCTTTCCAGAGCATACAAAATTTTTACCCATAAATAATTATGACGGAATTTTTATTTATGGCATAGAATGATTTTTTTGATATTTTTGCAATACACAACCCGAAAAAATGGCGAAGAACATCCTTGTCACGTATTATTCCCAAACCGGACAGCTCGAGGAAATTGTAAAAAATGTCACCAAAGCACTCGCTGAAAAAAAGGAGGAATTCAACGTTGTCTATTACGAAATCAAACTGAAAAACGACTTTGAATTCCCCTGGAAATCTGAGGTTTTCTATGACACCTTTCCAGAGTCTTACCTGCAGGTTCCACGAGAAATTTTGCCACCTCCCGAAGAAGTTCTGAACACCAAATTCGATCTGGTTATTTTTGGTTATCAGGTTTGGTTCCTCACTCCTTCGATTCCTGTAATCTCTTTTCTGAAAAGCGAATATGCCGAAAAAATATTGAGCAATACGAAACTTATTACGGTTTCAGGAACAAGAAATATGTGGATGCTTTCTCAGGAAAAACTGAAAGTTTACTTCAGAAAACTCAATATGCAGTTGGTCGGAAACATCGCTCTGGTCGATCGTCACGACAATTATACCAGTGTAATCACCATTCTGAACTGGATGCAGACCGGCAAAAAAGAACAGCCAAAACCACTCCCAAGCGCTGGAGTTGACGATAAGGAAATCGCGGCTTCCACCAAATACGGAACCATTATTCTACCTTATGCCGAAAAAGAAAATTACGACGGAATGCAGCAGGAACTCGTGAAAAACGGAGCTGTAGAAGTACGACCATTTCTGTTAAAAGTTGAAACCGTTGGAAATAAACTCTTTACGGTTTTCTCTAAACTGATCAAAAACAATCCGCACAAAAGGAAGTTTTGGGTGAGTGTTTACAAATTCTATTTATTTTTTGCAATTTGGATTGTTTCGCCGATTGTGTTGTTTTTTTTCACTATTTTAACACCGTTTTTTTGGAATAAAAGACAAAAGCAAATCAAACATTTTCAAGGAATTTAAAAATCAGACCTTATCACTATGAACGAAGTATATATCACAAAATCATCAGTTTACCTTCCGAACGAACCCATCAATAACGATGAAATGGAGAATTATCTCGGTTTGGTCAACGGAAAACCCTCTAAAGCGAAAGCATTAATTTTAAGAAACAACGGAATCACGACCCGTTATTACGCTTTAGACAAAAACGGAAAGTCAACTCACACCAATGCCGAAATTACTGCAAATGCCGTTGAACAACTGTTTGACGATCAGTTTACAAGAGATGATCTGCAGCTGATTTCGTGCGGAACAACTTCGGCGGACCAGATTCAGCCATCACATTCTTCGATGGTTCACGGACTTTTGAATAATGGGAAATCGATTGAAATCAATACTTCTACTGGATTGTGTAATGCGGGAATGAACGCTTTCAACTACGCTTTTCTTTCAGTAAAAGCGGGAACTGTTGACAACGCGGTTTGTGTCGGTTCCGAGAGATTTTCTGCGTGGATGACCGCGGATAAATTCAACCACGAAGTTGAAAATTTAAAGCAATTGGAAGAAAAACCAATTGTCGCCTTCAAAAGAGAATTCCTTCGCTGGATGCTTTCCGACGGAGCTGGAGCGTTTTTGCTACAAAATAAACCGAGAGAAAATTCCGTGAACCTCCGTGTGGAATTCATCGATTTTTATTCCTACGCACACGAAATCGAAACCTGTATGTATTCAGGCGCTGAAAAGCAGGAAGACGGAACTTTGAAATCCTGGGCAGATTACCCGTCCGACGAATGGCTGAAAGAATCGATCTTCGCACTGAAGCAGGATACGCGGCTTTTAGATGAATTTATTTTGAAGAAAGGAGCGCAGTCTTTGCGGGCATCTTTCGACAAACACAATATCAAACCCGAAGATATGGACCACGTTTTGGCGCACATTTCTTCGAACTATTTCAAAGTTGGTTTGAAGGAAGAATTCGCCGCAGTTGGTCTGGATTTCCCTTGGGAAAAATGGTATTACAACCTTTCGGAAGTTGGAAACATCGGTGCAGGTTCGATCTTTATCGCCACCTCGGAACTGATGAATTCAGGAAAACTGAAAAAAGGTGAAAAAGTGTTACTCTGTGTTCCAGAAAGTGGAAGATTTGCATATTCCTGCGCTTTATTGACGGTTTGTTAATGGAAATCAAACTTCCCATTTTCGATGCTGCATTTGTAGAAACATTAATTCCACAAAAAAAACCTTTCGTGATGGTCGATGCGCTGATTTCTTTTTCTGAAAGGGAATTGGAATCCGCATTTACACCCGACGAAACCGCGATTTTTTGTGAGAACGGCTACTTTCAGTCCGCAGGAATTTTGGAACATCAAGCGCAAAGTGTCGCACTGCACACTGGCTACAAATGCTTCCTGCGAAACGAGATTCCACCAGTTGGATACATCGGCGCAGTAAAATCCTTTGAAGTTTTCGAGCTGCCAAAAATTTCAGAAAAACTGCAAACCAAAATTCAGATTCTGGAAGAACTGATGGGAGTGACTTTAGTAGAAATCTCGACAACAGCAGCTGGGAAAGACATCGCAAAATCAGTAATGAAAACTGTTTTGAACAGCAGCTCAACTTAATACCAAAGCTCATTAACCAAGAAAATATCAATATCCGCGATTTTCTTCCGCACCGCGAACCGATGCTGATGGTGGATTACATCCTGGAGATTTCTGAAGAAAAAGTGGTGACTAATTTTTTGATTAAAGAGGAGAATCCCTTCGTTGAAGAAGACCATTTTTCTGAACCTGGGCTGATCGAAAACGCCGCTCAAACCTGTTCGGCAATTGTAGGACAAAGTTTCTTTGGCGACGGAAAGGAAAACGTGAAGCTCATCGGATTTATTACCAATATCAAGAAAGTCAGTATTTTTGAAGTTCCGAAAGTTGGAGAACAAATTCTGACAAAAGCAGAACTGGTCGCAAAATTTGGAAATATCTGCACAATGAAATGCAGCACTTTTTGTGGCGAACGTTTATTGAGCGAGGCAGAAATCAACCTTTTCATTAAAGAGACCAACGCATGAAAAAAGAAGATATTCCGCAGGATGACAGCACATTACAGTCGGCAAACATGACCGAAGTGATGTACGTAACCGACGAATACGACAACTACACCACCGCACGAAGCACCGGTTGGGAAGCGAAAAACCTCGCGCTAGACGAATCGATGACGCTCATCAACGAAAGAATCGAGGAAGCACGAAAAAAAGTTGAAGCGGGAACAGCAAGTCCGATCGCGTACTTTATGGAAAAAAATAAGATGGATTTGGGCGTACTTTCTGCGTATGTCGGAATCTGGAGTTTCTTTGTGAAAAGGCATTTGAAACCAGGAGGATTTAAGAAACTAAGTGAAAAAACCTTAAAAAAATACGCAGCCGCTTTCGACATCACAGTTGATGAGCTAAAAAATTTTGACGGTAAACAATGAAAGTAGATTTTGAACATCACCAAACGGCACACTGCGAAAACGGCGTAGCTTCGAACTTACTCAGAAACAAAGGGATAGAAATCAGCGAACCGATGATTTTCGGGATCGGATCGGGTTTGTTTTTTGTGTACCTCCCTTTTCTTAAAGTTAATTTTTCGCCTGGTTTCAGCTACCGACCGATGCCTGGAACAATTTTTTCTAAGGCGGCTAAACGTTTGGGAATCAAGATCAAGAGAGAAAAATTTTCAGACTCGAAAAAGGCGCAGCAAAGACTTGAAGAAAACCTCAAAAGCAATAATCCGACCGGTTTGCAGGTCGGCGTTTTCAACCTCACCTATTTTCCTGAAGAATATAAATTCCACTTCAATGCCCACAATCTCGTGGTGTATGGAAAAGAAAACGGCAAATTCCTGATCAGCGATCCCGTGATGGATTTCGTGACGGAGCTTTCCGAAGCCGAACTCGAAAAAGTGCGTTTCGCAAAAGGCGCGCTTTCGCCGAAAGGTCATATGTACTACCCAATTTACGTTCCCGAAAATCTTCATTTGGAAGAAGCCATCAAAAAAGGAATCCGCGAAACCTGCAATAAAATGCTCGCTCCAGTTCCTTTAATCGGCGTGAAAGCGATTCGTTGGGTAGCGAGAAATATCCCGAAATGGGCAGAAAAAAAAGGTGCAAAAACCACCAATCACTATCTCGGTCAGCTCATCCGAATGCAGGAAGAAATCGGAACCGGCGGTGGTGGATTCCGATATATTTATGGCGCATTTCTTCAGGAAGCTGCAGATGTTCTTCAGAATGAAAAGCTACGTGAACTCTCAAAAGAAATTACTGAAATCGGTGATCTGTGGCGGGATTTTGCGGTTGATATCGCACGAGTTTATAAAAACCGAAACTCGAAATCCGACATTTACAACCACCTCTCAAAATCGATGCTCCACATTGCAGATCTGGAGGAAGCTTTCTACAAGAAACTGAAAAAGGCGATTTAGCAAAAAGATAAAAAAAAAATTCTAACTTTGTTAAAATTAGAAAAAATGAAAAACGGCGATCGAGTTTTAATTTCCCCGCAAGTTACAGGACGCCCCGATTGGATCGAGGGAACTGTGATACAGGTTGAAAACAATCCTTTTGTCGGAATTGTAATAACGGCAAAATCTGATGATGGAGAAACTTTTTTTGAAAAAGAATATCTGTTCAAGAAAGTGGAATTATGTACGCGATAGTTTTCGATATGGTGATTTCTGACCTTAAGGAACATTATGGCGAGAAATATCACAGTGCTTACACCGAAATAAAAAACACGCTTTCCGATAATGAATTTTATTGGATTCAGGGAAGTACGTCCGTCACAAAGAAAAATCTGGATGCTGTTTATCTGGCAATAAATTCTTTATCAAAAATCTCGTGGTTAAGAAATCCGTTCGAGACATCAGAGTTTTCAGAATTGAGGACTGGTCTGATTTCACATTGATTGTAAAAGGAGACTAACCTTTTCATATCTTATTTTAAGGCAAGCTTTTCTCAAAAATCTCTTTTTATTTTCCTATTTTGCATCCTCAAAAACAGAAAGTGCCCGAATCTATTATCAAAATCCAAAACCTTTACAAGAAGTACAAAAACGCAGATGATTTTTCTGTGAACAATATTTCTTTAAATATCGAGGAAAACGAGATTTTCGGAATCCTCGGTCCCAACGGCGCAGGAAAAACCACGCTGATTTCGATGCTTTGCGGATTGCTAAAACCCACTGCAGGAACCTACACCATCAACAGTCTTTCCCCTAAAAATAACAGAACGAAAATCCAGCGACAAATCGGAATTGTTCCGCAGGAATATGCGCTTTATCCAACTTTAACCGCTAGAGAAAACCTTATGTTCTTCGGAAGTTTGTATGGTTTAAAACATAAAGTTTTGCATTCCAAAATCGAAAATGCACTTCAACGTGTCGGATTGGAAAATTTCGCCAACAGAAAAATCGACAATTTTTCCGGAGGAATGAAGCGACGCTGCAACCTTATCGCAGGAATTATGCACGAACCGAAAGTTCTGTTTCTCGACGAACCTACCGTCGGCGTCGATGTGCAGTCGCGAAACGTAATCATCGAATATTTGCAGGAGCTTAATAAAAATGGTACTACGATCATCTACACTTCTCACCATTTGCAGGAAGCAGAGGAGTTCTGCACCAAAATCGCCATCATCGACCACGGAAGAATCTACGCCATCGGAAGTCCAAAAGAACTGATCGCGCAAACCGAAAACGCCAAGAATTTAGAAGACGTTTTCATTGCATTAACTGGTAAAGAATTACGGGATGCTGTATAAACTTTGGCGCGCAATATGGAAGGAAATCCTTTTGCTGAAAAGGGATATCGGCGGAATCGTGATTATTTTCGTGATGCCGCTCGTTCTCATCATCACCATTACGCTGATTCAGGATTCATCGTTCAAATCGCTGGAAGGTTCGAAAATGCCGATGATTCTTGTGGACAACGACAAAGGAGAAATTTCCCAAACCATTATTAATGAATTGAAGGCGGGGAAAACTTTCGAAATCGTCTCGAAAAACTATGATGAAAATACTGCCAAAAAAGCAGTGTACAACGGCGAATATCAACTGGCAATCGTGATCCCGAAAGATTTATCGAATGATCTGAATGCGCACATCAACCAAAAAGTTGAGGAAATCGTGAGTCAGTTTGGTGCGGAAGTTCAGCAAAACACTTCTTTACAGCAAATCAAGATTCCCGAAAACAAAGAAATCCATCTCTATTTCGATCCCGCGACAAACCCAGGTTTCAAAAGCGGAATCATCAATACGGTGGATAAAATGATCTTTAAGATCGAGAACAAAAAAATCTACAAAGCGTTTCAGGAGCAGCTCGGAACGGGGGAAGATCTCGACAACAGCAAGAATTTCATCACTTACAAAGAAGTCACTCCTAAAGCTGAAGACAACTTCATTCTCCCCAATTCTGTGCAGCACAATGTTCCAGCGTGGGCTTTGTTTGCGATATTTTTCATCGTGGTTCCGCTTTCCATTAACCTTGTTAAAGAAAAAAATCAGGGCACGATCATTCGGTTGAATTCTTCGCCGACTCCTTATTTCATCCATGTTTTGGGAAAAACTTTTACGTATCTTGTCATCTGCATCATTCAGTTTTTGCTGATGGTTGCGGTAGGAATTTACCTTTTTCCGTATTTTGACCTTCCTGTTTTTGAGGTAGGCGGAAAATTAGCGGCAATGCTTTTCGTGACCTTTTTTGCGGGATTAGGCGCGATCGGAATTGGTGTTTTGCTGGGAACTTTGGCAGAAACACAGGAGCAGTCAGCTCCTTTTGGCGCGACAAGTGTGGTGATTTTGGCAGCAATTGGCGGAATCTGGGTTCCCGTTTTTATGATGCCCGAATTTATGCAGCTCGTCTCTAAATTTTCGCCGATGAATTGGGGATTAAATGCGTATTATGACATCATCCTCAGAAATAGCGGAATACAGGGCGTTCTGAAATATTGCGGAATGTTGTTTTTGTTTTATTTGGTGATGGTTTCCATTGCGTTGATTTATGAAAAAAGAAAAAATGCATCCTGATAAAGAACTGAAATTTTCTGAAACAGTGCGCGTTCGTTTCAACGAGACCGATCCGCTCGGAATTGTGTGGCACGGTCACTATATCGTGTATTTCGAGGACGGCAGAGAAGCGTTCGGAAGACATTTCGGACTTTCTTACCTCGACATTCAGCGGAACGGATTTGTAACCCCGATTGTGAAAAGTACCTGCGAACATTTTCTTCCGTTAAAATATGGCGAGACTTTCAGGATTGAAACGACTTTCGTGAATTCTATTTCAGCCAAAATGATTTTCAGATATGAACTTTTCAATGAAGCTAATCAATTGGTTTGTTCAGGCGAAACAGTTCAGGTTTTCTTGGATAATGAGGGAAATCTACAATTATATAATCCAGAATTTTTCCAGAAATGGAAGGAGAAAATGGGAATTTCGTAGAGACAAATCGTGATTTGTTTGAAACGTAAGGTTTTCAGAAAAATAAAATGAGTCAGAAAAAAGTTTACATCACCGATTCCAACTGCATCACTCCGTTAGGATTCGATGTGGGAAGTAATTTCGATGCTTTGTTAAATGGTGAATCTGGAATTCGGAAACATCACCTATTTGAAAATCAAAATCCTTTTTTTGCTTCGGTCATTAATGATGAAACTTTAAACCAAAAATTCATCCAAGAATTTGAAGATCAGGAGTTCACCCGGCTCGAAAAAATGCTGCTTCTTTCACTGAATGCTTTAGTGCAGAACCACGAAATCACCGAAAAAACCGCTTTCATTCTATCGACGACAAAAGGTAATATTTCCGCGCTGCAAAACCAGAAGCAATTACCGGAAAGCGTTTACCTCTCCAATTTAGCCAAGAAAATTGCTGACTTTTTTGCATTTAAGAGCAAACCCATTATCGTTTCAAATGCCTGTGTTTCGGGAGTTTTGGCAGTTTCTGTGGCAAAGAACCTTATCCGTTCTGGGAAATTTGAGAACGCGTTTGTCGCAGCTGCAGACGAAGTTTCTGAGTTTGTGGTTTCGGGCTTTAATTCGTTTCAGGCAATGAGTGCGAATCCCTGCAAACCTTATGATGAAAGCAGAGACGGAATCACGCTCGGTGAAGCTGCTGCAGCGGTTTTTATCACTTCCGAACTTTCTCAAAACGAAAAATTTAGTTTTGAAATTCTGGGCGATTCTTCCATTAACGACGCGAATCATATTTCGGGACCATCAAGAACTGGAGAAGGACTTTTTCAAAGTATTTCCAATGCGGTGAAGGAGGCAAAAATTCTTCCCGAAGAAATCGACTTTATTTCCGCGCATGGAACCGCAACCATTTACAACGACGAAATGGAAGCATTTGCGTTGAACAGAATTGGGCTTCAGCACGTTCCACTCAACAGTTTAAAAGGATTTTACGGACATTGTCTCGGTGTATCCGGACTTTTGGAAACGGTGATTTCGATGGAAAGTGCTTTGAGAAATACGCTGATAAAATCCGTCAATTTCGAAAAGTTGGGAACTACTCAGGAAATCAATGTCATTAATGAAAACCAATCCGCAGAAATCAAGACCATTCTGAAGACTGCTTCTGGTTTTGGTGGGTGTAATTCTGCAGTGATTTTGAGAAGGTGAATTAAGTGAAAATTCAGTTAGTTCCATTTTGGAACATACTGCATCAGACGGAAAAAAATGAAACAAAACTCAAAAAATAATCTCAGATTTTGATAAGGAAGTAGAAAAATTAAACCAGAGCCGATCCAATAAAAATCGTGACAAATAAGATGAAAACCGAAAAAACCTGCATCATCGAAAATTCAAAAATAATTCTGGACAACGAAATTATTTTTGAGAACCAATCCGATTCTTTTCCGGAATTTGCGAAATCGGCGTACAAACATTTCGATGTCAATTATCCGAAATTCCATAAAATGGACGAGTTGAGCAAACTCGCTTTTCTGGGTGCAGAAATCATTCTCAAAAATGAAGAAAACAAAGACACCGCGCTGGTTTTCGCCAACCGATCTTCGAGTTTGGACACCGATTTCAAGTACCAGCAAACCATCAATTCGGCGGAGGAATATTTCCCAAGTCCCGCTGTTTTCGTCTATACGCTTCCCAACATCTGCATCGGCGAAATCGCCATCAAACATCAGCTGCAAACGGAAAATGTCTTTTTTGTTTTGGATGAATTCGATGAGGATTTTGTCAACAGTTACGCCGAACAGATTTTGGTTTCGCAAAAAGCGGAAAAAGTTTTGTGCGGTTGGGTGGAATTGTTCCAAAATAGTTACAAAGGATTTGTATATTTGCTATCTTTAACATAAAATACTTTTGAAATTCATGGACAATCTTAAAGAAGAATTAAAACATAAAATCATCGAAGTACTCAATCTGGAAGATGTTTCCGCGGACGAAATTAAAACCGACGCACCACTTTTCGGCGGCGGTTTAGGTCTGGATTCTATCGATGCTTTGGAACTTATTGTACTTTTGGACAAGGAATACGGCATTAAACTTTCTGACCCTAAAAAGGGAAAAGAGATTTTCGAATCGATCGACACGATGGCAAAATTTATCGAGGAAAACCGCACAAAATAAAGGATGAGTCACCAAGTTGCCATTACCGGAATGGGCATCATTTCCTGCATCGGAAACAATGTGGAGGAAAATTTCAGCTCGCTCATCAATTCCAGACATGGCATTTCCGAGATTGAAATTCTGGAGACCAACCGTCGCGGAACTCTCAATACAGGTGAGATCAAACTCACCAACGAAGAACTCACGACAATTCTTCAAATTCCTGAAAACCATAATTTTACACGCACCACTCTACTTGGAATGGTTGCCGCAAAAGAAGCGGTAGAAAGCGCAGGAATCACCGATATCAATTCCGGAAAAACAGGATTGATTTCTTCCACAAGTGTCGGCGGAATGGACGTTACCGAAAAATACTTCTACGAATACCGCCATCTTCCCGAGAAACAGAAATTCATCCAGTCGCACGATGCAGGATATTCCTCCGAAGCAATTGCAGAGTTTTTGGGATTAAAGGGTATGGTTTCAACAATCAGTACCGCCTGTTCATCGGCTGCAAACGCGATTATGATGGGCGCGAAACTCATCAAATCAGGTGTTCTCGACCGGGTAATTGTCGGCGGAACCGATGCACTTTCGAAATTTACCTTGAACGGTTTCAGCAGCTTGATGATTGTAACCGACACTTTTAATACTCCTTTTGACCAAAACCGAAAAGGTCTGAATCTCGGTGAAGCAGCTGCATTCCTTGTTTTGGAATCTGAGGAAAGTGTGAAAAAGTCAGGTAAGAAAGTCTTGGCGTATCTTTCAGGTTATGGCAATGCAAACGATGCGCACCATCAAACCGCGTCATCGGAAAATGGTGAAGGTGCATTTCTCGCGATGGAAAAAGCGATGAAAATCTCAGGACTAAAAAATTCAGAAATCGACTATATCAATGTTCACGGAACGGCGACTCCCAACAACGATTTGTCAGAAGGAATCGCGCTGCAAAGAATTTTTGGCGAGGGAAAAGTTCCCGACTTCAGTTCCACAAAAGCTTTCACGGGTCATACTTTGGCGGCAGCTGCGGCGATTGAGGCGGTGTACTCGATTTTGGCAATGCAGCACAATGTCGTTTTCCCGAACCTGAATTTCAAAACAAAAATGGAAGAATTTGATTTAGTGCCAATTACGAAAGTAAAATCGAAAGAAATCAACCATGTCTTATCGAACTCTTTCGGATTTGGCGGAAACTGTTCAACCCTAATTTTCTCGAAATCATGAAACCCGTTTTTGTAAATAGCGCGGTGTGTATTTCGGCGCAAAATACTTTGGCGGAAGATGTTTTCGCAGAACTGAAACTTCCTGAACGAACAAATCTTCTGAATGCGATCGAACCGTCATATAAAGAATTTATAACACCCGGACTGATTCGAAGAATGTCGAAAGTCGTGAAAATGAGTTCGGTTGCCGCACAGAAATCTTTGCAGGAAGCGGAAGTCGAAAATCCTGACGCGATCATCGTGGGAACAGGAATGGGTTGCTCCGAAGATTCAGAAAAATTCCTGAAAAATCTCATCGAAAACGGTGAAGAATTCCTGACGCCCACTTATTTCATACAGTCCACACACAACACTGTTGCTGGACAAATCGCGCTTTCGATTCCGTGTCATTCCTATAATTTCACTTATGTAAACTGCGGTTCGTCGTTTGAATTTTCACTGCTTGATGCAAAACTTCAGCTTGAAAACGGTGAAGCGCAAAACTGTCTGGTCGGCGGAACCGACGTGATTGCCGATCACACCGAAGAACTGTACGAACTCAACAAAACCATCAAAGCAAAAAACGAGATTCCCGAGAATCTTTTGGACTCAAAAACCGAAGGCGTTGTTTGGGGAAACGGTTCGGCTTTCTTCGTTCTGGAAAATGAAAAAAGTGAATCTTCGTATTCGCAACTTGTTGATATTTCGATTGTTAATATTTTAGAAAAGAGCGAAATCAAGAATTTCATCAATGATTTTCTAACCAAAAACAATCTGGAAAATTCAGAAATCGATGCCGTGATTTTTGGTTTCAGTGGAGATCACGACTCAGATAATTTCTATAGAGAAGCTCAGCAACTGTTTGAAAATTCTCCGCAGCTCTACTTCAAGCATTTGTGTGGCGAATTCAATACCGCAGCTGCTTTTGCGTTTTTTATGGCGAACCAAATTCTGAAAAAACAGGAGATTCCCGAACTGATAAAAATCAATAATTTTGAGAAAAAAGAAATTCGCAACATTCTGATTTACAATAATTTTTTCGGAAAAGAACACAGTTTGGTTTTGCTGAAAAAGCCCTAAAATCTTTGTGGGATGAAACATTATTTCAACATCGGTTTCCTCATTATTCTGCTGTTGATTTTGGCCGCACTGAAAGTTGAATTCTGGATTTTCCTTATTCCTATTCTGATTTTTCTCGTGGTACTTTTCATTGGGGTTTACAATATCCGGTTCAATTATTTCCTGAAATCTTATCATCAAAATTCAACTTTAAAGGAAAAGAAAATCGCACTGACTTTCGATGATGGACCAACCGAATTTACGCCGCACTTTTTGACATTGTTAAAAACCTTTGACCAAAAAGCCACTTTTTTCTGCATCGGGAAACAGATCGAAAAACATCCTGAAATCTTCAGACAAATCATCGAAGAAGGCCACGAAATTGGGAATCACACGTTTTCGCATTCCAACAAAACGGGGTTTCTTTCTACCCAAAATATGACTAACGAAATCCTGAGAAACGGCGAAACTATTTTCCATCAAGGAAAAATCAGAACAGATTTGTACCGACCACCTTTCGGAATCACCAATCCGAATATTGCGAAAGCGATTAAGAAAACCGGCAAAAAATCCATCGGCTGGAATATTCGCTCGTTTGATACCGCCATTAATTCCGAAGAAAAAATCCTGAACCGAATTCTACCGAAAGTAAAACCGGGAAGCGTAATCCTGCTTCATGACACGAGCGAAAAATCTGCAAACGTGTTGGAAAAATTATTGGTATTTTTGCAGCAGAATGCTTACGAAAGTATTTCTGTAAGTGAACTTTATAATTTTAAAAAATGAAAAAACATATAGCGGTCGTTCTTGTTTTTCTGTCGGTTTTCGGATTCTCGCAAACCAAAATGAGCGATGCGGAAGTGAAAAGTTTTGTGGCAAAAGTTTCCTCAGAAAATAAAAATATGCAGTCGCTGCAAAGTGATTTTGTGCAGACCAAAAAAATGGATTTCCTAAACAAAGACATCGTCACCTCTGGAAAAATGGCGCTGAAAACACCGAACCAACTCAGCTGGAAATATACCAAACCGTACCAGTACAGCGTGGTTTTCCAGAATAATAAAATCTACATCAACGATCAGGGAAAAAAATCTTCGGTCGATGCAAAAAGCAAGATGTTTGAAAAAATCAACAAACTGATTGTGGGAACTTCTGGCGGAAATCTTTTCAATGACCCCGAATTTACGGTACAATATTTCAAAAACGGCTCCAACAAAATTGCACGTTTTACCCCGAAATCGGCACAGCTTCTGCGATACATAAAACAGGTGGATCTGACTTTTGCCGAAAACCAAACCACCGTTTCGCAAGTCAATATGTTGGAAGCTTCAGGCGACACGACGACGATCACCTTCAAAAATACCAAGATCAATGCGGCAATTCCTGCGGAAGCTTTTTCTCTTTAGCATCGGTTTTCTGGTTTTTCAAAGCTGTAAAAGTTTCAAAACCGAAAATTTGGGAACCGGCGAGAACCATTCGCAAATCATTGACAATCTTTATTTTAGCTCAAAGAACACCGATTATATTTACAAATCTCAGGTTGATATTTACGATAATCAATTGAGCGGAATATTGATCATTAAAAAAATTAATGACGATTTTCACCGAGTTGTTCTGACTTCGGATTTCGGGAACAAACTCTTCGATTTCGAAATCTCGCAAAAGGACTTCAAGCTGAACTACATCATTCCCGATATGGACAAAGGAATGGTGAAACGCTTTCTGGAAAAGGATTTCAGAATTATGTTGAGAGAAAAGTTTACTTCGGACAAAATGTTTACCAATGAACAGTTTATAATTTATCAGTCAGAAGAAAACAAGGAAAATTACTTTCTCTATTTCGATAAAGCTAATGAACTGCTCACAAAAATCATCTACACCGAGCACGGCCGCGAGAAAATTAATTTCAGTTTTGAAGCGAAAAAAAGTATCTTCGCAGACGAAATTGAGATCGCGCATAAGGATTTCAAAATCAACATCAAACTCAATCAGATAACAGAAAACATGCAATAATGAAAAAGTTTTATCTTTTATTTTTAGTGGTATGTGGCTTTGCAGCCAATGCACAGGTGACTTTCAACCCAGGACTTAGAGCGGGTGCCAATTTCTCGCACTATTCCGGAAGTACCGACAATTTCTTCTTTTGGGACAACTGGTATTCGTCGCCGACACCAACTTCGTTTAAAAGCCGTACCGATTTCTACGTCGGATTTCAGGGAAACATCCGCTTTACGAAATACTATGGACTGCAGCCGGAAATCGTGTATTCACGACAGGGAAGTAAGGTAGAATCCGAAGGAAAAAACGGAGAAATCAAAGTTTCATACCTCTCGCTTCAAATGGTGAACAAATTCTATATGGACAAGTTCAACATCCACGCAGGTCCGACCATCGATTTCGTGGTTGACAAAAATACCAATATCAACGATGGCGAAACAGACCTTGGTTTCCTTTTGGGTGTTGGTTACGACATTACGGAAAATATCGGAATCGAAGGACGCGTGAAACGTGGAATCATCCCGGTTTTCAGCTATGATGGGAACCATTCGAACGTAGTTTTCCAGGCGGGAGTTTACTACACCTTTAAGCTGAAGCAGTAATGATTCTGGAAGATTTCTATACGTTAAAAAGTATAAGCGAGCAAGAGCCGGGAAATTTCCTGGCTCAAATATCGCTGAACAAAAACCACGAAATCTTTAAGGGACATTTCCCAGGAAATCCTGTGACTCCCGGAGTTTGCATGATGCAGATTGTAAAGGATTTGACTGAAAATATTCTTCAGCAAAAACTATTTCTCAACTCGGCTTCGAATGTGAAGTTTATGGCGATCATCAATCCGGAGGAAAACCCCGACCTTGATATTGAACTCCTTATTTCCCAAAACGGCGACGAGGTGAAAGTGAGAAACACGTCTTCTTTTGGCGGGACTATTGCATTGAAAATGTCGGTGAACTATAAACTCATTTAGTATGAAACTGATTTTTTCATTCATAGCGGCTTTCGTTTTACTGTTTCAACAATCTGATTTAGAAATGATTAGAGAAACTTACAGCACCGCAAATCTTTCAAAACAGAATTCGGATAAGCTTGCAAAAGCAGTTGAAAACTCCTCTTCTTCAGATTTTATTTTCAAAGGATACAAAGCCGCATCTGAAATAGTAGCGGCAAAATTCATGAAAGGACCTGAAAGAAAAAATGCAATTTCTTCAGGAATAAAATCTTTGGAAAGTAATATCAAAGCCAACCCGAGTAGTACCGAACTTCGGTTGATCAGACTGAGTGTGCAGGAAAATTTGCCAAAAATTGTCGGCTACCACAAGAATATGGGGGAAGACAAAGACTATATCCTGAAAAACTACGGTCAGCAAAATGCAGCACTGAAAAAGTACATCAGGAATTTTGCAGCAGGTTCCAAAACGATGACGGCGCAGGAAAAGAATTCTTTGAGATAATAGTCTTTCTCCGTTGCGATTTAGATGTTACATAAAGTCCGCGGAGAATTTTTCACAAAGCACACAAAGTTTTCGTACACAAAGACGCTGGCTTTACAAAGTCGACCGTTGCGCAACCGTTTTCAAGCGAAGCGTAACTTAATAATGGCTAACTTTGTGAACTCTGAGCAACTTCAGTGAAATTTGTGTTAGTAAAGATTTCGAAGTTGTTTCACAAGTTTGAAGACCCGATATTTATGAACTTATCCAAAAATTTTTCCGGTTCAAAAAACGAAATGACTCTTTCTGAAATTCAGGAAACGATGCAGCAGAAAGGAATCTGCGTACTTGTTCCCACCTACAACAACCACAAAACTTTGCGCCGCGTTATCGACGGCGTTTTGATTTACACTCAAAATATTATCGTGGTTAATGATGGTTCCACGGATTTAACTTCCGAGATTTTGAAGAGCTATGACAATATTATAACCATTTCATTACCAGAGAATAAGGGTAAAGGAAACGCACTGAAAATAGGATTCCGAAAGGCGAAAGAGTTGGGTTTTAATTATGCGGTCACGATCGATTCCGATGGGCAGCATTTTCCCGACGATATTCCCGTTTTCGTTGAAGCTTTGGAAAAAGAAAAGCAGGACGTTCTACTGATCGGCAACCGAAATATGTCGCAGGAAGGAATTCCGAAAAAGAGCAGTTTCGGCAACCGGTTTTCTAATTTTTGGTTTTGGTTTGAAACCGGAATTAAGCTCGAAGATACACAATCAGGATTTCGGTTGTACCCGTTAAATAAAATTCCAAAAAACTATTACACCCCAAAATTCGAGTTTGAAATCGAAGTCATCGTACGCACAGCGTGGAAAGGAATTCCCGTAAAAAATGTGCCGGTAAAAGTACTCTACGATCCGCTGGAAAGAGTTTCGCATTTCCGACCTTTTCAGGATTTCACGAGAATCAGTATTCTGAATACGGTATTGGTTACGGTGACGCTTTTGTATATTAAACCTCGTGATTTCTTCAGAAGTTTATTGGGAGTTGGCAAGCAAAAGAAGTAAATTATCTTAGTTTCCGGTTTGTCTTTTTCAGATAACTTTCAATATTCTCTTTTTCGGGAACGGTGGAAATTTCTTTAGTTAAAGCTGTTTCAAATGATTTTTTTGCTTCAACGAAATTTTTAGTTTGGAAATAATATTTCCCGGTTTTAAAATGAACGATCCATAATTCAGGATTAAGGTTCCGGTACTTATTAATGAAATCCTCGCTCAGCGATTTTTTGTGCTTAATGGCATCATCGATTTCGCGGTCGGCAATTCTGAATTTCTGATAGTTCTTAAAATCATCTGAATCAGCGAATGAATCCCGATGAATATTGAGTTTCCCGTTTGAAAAATTTCCAGCTGCAACATTCCCCGAAAAAATCTCATTCAAATCGTAACATACAAACTCCCCCAACTGAAACGGCTTAGTTGAAACCCAAACCAATCTTTTTTCCGGCGAGAAAACAATTCCATGATGCCCAAGAAGTTGATTAATCGCCTTTTCGTTTCCATAACCGATTTGGGAATGGTTCAGTCCGGAAGTATTGCGCAAAGCTTCGACCATTTTCTGCGGATTCATCTTTTTATTTTCAGCTAATATTTCCTGAAGTTTTTCGTATCGGTATTTCGAGTGGCTTTCAGAAAACTGTTTGATGTTTCGTCGGTCATTCTTATAACTTTCCGACTGGAAGTGATTGGTGCAGATTACTTTGTCTGAATTCGGCACATCATACACACCGAAATTTTTAGGTGAGATTTCGATCAGCACCGCCTTTTTGTCGCTCGCACTTCCGACCATAATCGATTCCGAGACGAAGACTTTTCTTTTTTTGGCAATTTCAATGGCTTCATCGATATTTTTGGCAAACATCAAAATTTCCTTTGTTACCAATGAAACCGGAGTTTTCGCAACCAGCGGAATTTTCGATTTACCGGCGTTGATGGTCACTGTGATTCCCTCCAGATTCATTCCTGAAACCACACCCGTCATTCCCGGCCACGAATACGACATATACGGAATTCCTTTTTCGGGTTTGATGAACTGCACCACTTTTTCTTTGGCAAAATTGTCGCCCGCGTAAAAGTCGAAATTTCTTCCGATGAGCAGTTCGCCGTTTTCCGAATTGTCGTTCCACACCGCCATCGACGAACAACCGACCATCATCAGATCCTGCATCGCATGACCAATATCGTGAGCTGCGTGAAGATACATGCTGCGCTGGAATTTCGGAGCTACCCAATCGTAAACATCCGATGAATACTGAGAAAGTCCATAGATTTCAGTCTGAAAATCGTTTCTTACATTCAGGTACATTTTGCGGTTGTACCACTTCAGAAACTTGCTCAGCAGTTTTTGCCGGGAATTCGATGGCACCAATTCTTTGACTTTGGAAAAGAAAACATCTTCCTGCTTCTGCATCATTTTCTGGCTCAAAGCACCCGAGTTGTAGCCAATCTGCAAAGGATTTCCTTCCGCATAAAGTTCCCAGATTCCCCATTTATTCTTGGCAAAAGAATTTTTTTTAAACAGAAAAACGGAATCATTTTTCTTCACCACTGCAGGAATTTCAAGCGGATACTGACTGATTTCCGGAAGATGTTTCAGCGATCTTGAAGTTCCGCACGAAACTGTGGAAATGACGATTGCCAGATAAAAAATGTACTTTCTAAACATGATCTTCAAAAACATCTTTTCCTAAAAGCTCCGAACAGGTGTTGAAAGCACCGATGGTCACTCCCAAAATTCCGTGTAAGTTGACGCTTTGTCCGGTAAGGAAAAGATTTGGAATTTTTGTTCGCGGCGAAAACATCGATTTCAGCGGATTATTGGATTCCTTAACAAATCCGTACATATTTCCGTTGGTATTCCCGATGTAGTCGCGGTACGAAAGCGGCGTCGAAGTATAAATTTTCTCAATCGCAGAACGGATTTTGGGGAATTTTTTCTCGATTTCCGATATAAGGTTTTCTGCTTTTTCCCGCTTAAAGTCTTCATAATCTTCCCCACGAAATTCTTTATCGGCGGCAGTATTCTTCGTGTGTTCCCATGCTTTAACCTCATCAAAATCCATATAGGAAATCGCAGTGATACTCTCTGCAAAACCGGGATGTTTCTTCGAAGGGGAACAGGAAAGCATATAATTTCGCGGCCAGTTTTCTTTGCTGTTTTTCGCGGATTCCCAAACCGATTTTTCGTTCCGGTAATGGTAATAATTATGGTTAAAGTAATCGACCGTTTCCGGCTTCAGCACGAGATAAATACTGAAACAGGAAGTGGTTGTAATCAGCGTATCTACACGACTGGTCAACGATTTTTTAAAACGTTGTTTTCCGGCGAGATCAATGGTTCTCTTAAGATCAATATTCGAAATAAACCGATCAGCGAAATACTCTTTTTTATCCTTGGTTTTTACCGATTTCAGCACATTGTTTTCATCGAAGTAGAATTCTGTCACTTCGTTATGTTTATGGATTTCTGCACCGTATTTTCTCAGTTTTCTGATCAGCGCTTTCGAAATTTGGCTTCCTCCGTTCAAGCAGCGATATGCACTTTGAATATAAGAATTTACCGTTAAAGCATGCACATACAGCGGAGTTTCCGAAGTTCCTGCATACAAAAAGTTGGAACCGGCAAGAACTGAACGCAGTTTGCTATTTTCAGTAACTGATTCAATAAAATCCTTCGCATTTTCGTAGAGAATTTCCTCGTTGTAGCTTTTGTTTCCCGTCAAATAACGTGGAAAATGATCACAAACATTTCGTATGGTCTCTATATATTTTTGAAGGTTCTCTTTTTCTTCGGGAAAAAATTGACCGAGTTGACGCACGAAATTTTCACCGCCTTGAGAATGTGGATATTCCGCATCATCGCCATCGAAAGTAATTCTGTCAAAACCATCATCGTCGAGTTTCGAAAGCTTTAACTCATCAAAAATTTCAAGCCATTTGAAATACCTGTTGAGATTTTGCCCTTCAGAAAGTCCGCCCAAGTAATGAACTCCCGAATCGAAAATCAATTTGTCGCGCGAAAAAGTTTGCAGATTTCCGCCGAACTGGTTGTTTTTTTCGAGCACGCAAACCTTCAATCCTTCTTTCGCCAAGATCAGCGCGGAAACCAATCCAGCCAATCCACTGCCGATAACGAGAATGTCGAAATGCGCTTTCATTGTATTAGATGTCAGATGTCAGATTTCAGATTTCAGACTTGAATCTTGGAAAAATTCGTCTTCATTTGAAGATGCTCAAAAGTACTAATTTAATTGAAATCGTCCCAAAAATCGTAGTAGTTGAACCACTGCAGCGGATATTTTTCGAGCATGGATTCCAAGCTCCTGACGAAAGAATTGAGCAGTCCGTTCGCATCGCGGTGCTTCACTTCGGCGATTCTCGCGTAAAGATGGTAATGTAGATTGGGTTCCTTCATCACGTACACAAACGCGACAGGAACCTTCAGTCGTGAAGCAATAGAAAAAGGACCTGCCGGAAATTTTGCAGGTTTACCCAAAAGTTCGGCTTCAAGAAATTTGGAACCTTCGAAATACCGGTCGCCGGTGAAACAGATGATTTCATTTTTTGAGAGCGCCTCGCTGATTGCGAAAATGTGCGACATATCGTCATTAATGAAAATAAACTTGATGGACGACCGTTTCTCGGAAACACTTTCCAGATATTCCTTAATCACATTATGTTCCTGATCGGTGGTAACAAGATTGATTTGGTAGTCGAAATCAATTTCCGCAAAGAATCGTTCTGCAATCTCGAAGTTCCCGATGTGTGCGCTGATCAGGACTCCGCCTTTTTTGTCCTGCATCATTTTCTTGAGGTTTTCAATCCCGTCAAATTCGTAGGTGAACTGATTTCGCAGTCCCGCAGAAATGGCGGTTTTGTCGATCAGGGTTTGCCCGAAAGTAAAGTAGCTCCAGAAAACAGATTTCTTTGACTTAAAGTTTGACCAGCGTAACCTTCTTCGGAAGTAGGTGAAAATGTGTTGGTTGCTCTTCTTTAAGAATAAAAAATAATACGCGGCGACGAAGTAGAGAACGGAATAGGCGAAACGCACCCCAAAGTTTTTGATGGAAAAAACAAATATCTTGTATCCCAACAAAGTTCCTCTGGATTTTCCGCTCCATTTTGCCATGAGAAAATATTTCAGAAACCCGAAATAATCGGGTGGACTAAAATAGTTTTAAATAAAATTAAAGAAATAAAAATCTTACGATACCAGCTGCTTCTGCGATATCTTATTTTGGATGGTGCTGTAGAAATCGTCGAAAGTCACGATCTGCTTGAAATCTGCTTCACCAAGCTTCACACCGAAATTCGATTCGATGATCACCACCATATCGATATAGTCTAAACTGTCTAAACCTAACGTTTTTTTCAGATTTGCGTCGTGCTGAATATCATCTCTGTCAACCTCGAACTCGTTAACCAAGAAATCATTGACGATGGAGACGATCTGTTCCCTTTCCATGTGTTTTTATGAAGTTTTTTTAATGATAATTGATGAATTTGTTCCCCCGAATCCGAAAGAATTCGACAAAAGTACATTAATTTTTTGATTCTGCGTTTTCGAGATCAGATTAATATTCTGTGCGGCTTCATCAGGATTTTCGAGGTTGATGTTGGGCGCGATAAAATCGTTCTGCATCATCAGTACGGAATAGATTACCTCGCTTGCTCCCGCCATCCAACACTCGTGTCCCGTCATCGATTTGGTCGAACTTACCGGGATCTCGCCACCAAAAATTTTATGGATTGCTTTGGCTTCATTCGCATCACCAATCGGTGTTGAAGTTGCGTGAGCATTGATATAGTCGATTTCTTCGGGATTCAATGACGCCTGTTTTAAAGCGCGCTCCATTGCTAAAGCGGGACCGTCGACATTCGGGGTCGAAATATGACCACCGTTTGAAGAAAATCCGTAACCCACAATTTCTGCGATAATCGGAGCGCCTCTCTTCACCGCCGATTCGTAACTTTCTATAATTAAAGTCGCTGCACCACCGCTCGGAATCAGTCCGTCTCGATCTTTGTCGAATGGTCGTGATGCTTTCTGCGGCTCATCTTCCCTCACCGAAAAAACGCCGAGTCCGTCGAAACTTGCCATCGAAAGTTTGTTGGTTTCCTGTGCTCCGCCACAAATAATGATATCTTGCAAACCTTGCTTAATCAGGAGGTAACCCAATCCGAGAGAATGCGATCCGCTTGCGCACGCTGCACTCACGGTGAGATTGATTCCGGTAAGCCGAAAAATCGTCGAAAGGTTCATGGTTACCGTAGAATTCATCGATTTGAAAATCGCGCCGGAACCGATGAGTTGGGTATCTTTTTTTTCTTTGACGATGTCGATAGCTTCTACAACTGCTTCTGATACGCTGTCGTTTCCGTAGAGGATTCCCACCTCGTTTTGGTCAATGAAATCCTGATCGATTCCCGCCTGTTTCAGCGCGTCGATCGTTGCCAGATAAGCGTACTCGCTTTCCTCGCCCATGCTAATTCTTTGGCGGCGGCTGAGTAAATTCTTCAGGTTGGGTTTCGGAACTTTTCCGGTGAGTCCGGATCGGTAACCAAACGCTTTTCTTTCTTCATCTAAAACAATTCCCGATTTGCCGTTGTACAGCGAATCTTTTACTTCATCCAAAGTAATTCCGATGCATGAGTAAATTCCCATTCCGGTAATTACAACCCTATTTTCCATGATTATTTACGAATAAATTCCCCCGTTGATATTGATAATTTCGCCCGTAATGTATGAAGATTTTTTCGAAGCCAAAAACGCGACCAGATCCGCAACCTCTTCCGCTTCGCCAAAACGGTTTGCCGGAATCATCGACTTGAGTTCCTGCTCATTGATTTGTGAAGTCATATCGGTCCTGATAAATCCGGGAGCGACGGCGTTTACGGTGATGTTTCTTTTCGCAACTTCCTGTGCAAGTGCCTTTGTTGCCCCGATTACCGCACCTTTTGCAGCAGAGTAATTGGTTTGTCCCGCAGTTCCTTTCAATCCGGAAACCGAAACCATGTTGATGATTCGGCCATATTTGTTGCGAAGCATTTTCTGGATGAAGAAGTTGGTCACGTTGAAGAAACCATTCAAACTCGTGTTGATTACGGAGTTCCAGTCTTCTTCCTGCATCCACATGAAGAGTCCGTCTCTGGTAATTCCGGCATTATTTACGATTACTTCTACCGTTGCTTCGGGATTATTTTCCTGCCACGACTCGAGAACAGATTTTGTTTCCGTTGAATTGGCGACGTCAAATTTCAAGATTTCGCCTGTTTTTCCCAAAGCTTTGATTTCATCCAGAGTTTCGTTGGCTGCAGCATCGTTACTTTGGTAAGTAATCAGGATATGGTAATCCGTTTCTTCGGCAAGCTTGATGCAGACTGCTTTACCGATTCCTCTGGATCCTCCTGTGATGATTGCACACTTCATGATCAATCAATTATTTTTGAAAAGGTTCGGCATTTTCGAACCATTTGTTTCCCAGTAAATTTCCTTTGGTGTCAAGAAATCCCCATTTGCCATTTTTCTTCACTCTCGAAAGTCCGTTGATAAAGCCCTTTGAACTTTGCCAGAAAGCAAACGGGACCGAAATATCGTATTCTGCAGGAATCATCATTTTACCTGTAGTATCGATGAATCCCCAGTTTTTTTCTTTTACAGGAGCCAATCCGTCATTGCTGAAAACTTCCGCATCGTCGTATTTTGGTTCTACCACATAATTGCCTTTCGTATCGATATAGCCCCACTTTTTACCTTCAGAAACGGGAGCGAGATTTTTATTGAAAGCTCTGGCTTTATCAAATTTTGGCTCGATTACCCATTTCCCGTCAGCATTCACAAAACCGATTTTCCCACCTTTTCTTGCATAGGTAATGGTTTGTCCATCAAAATCCCAAATTTTTTCGGCACCGTCAATCTCATTGAAAACACTACCTTTTATTGTGCCGAAAGAATTTCCTTTTTTCGCCCAAGTCAAATTCTGCTGATATTCGCCGATTTCGTCGTATTCCGGCTGAATAATCACCTTGCCTTTACTGTTTACGATTCCCCATTTATCATCTTTCTTAATCCTTGCAAAACCATTTTCAAAATCACGGATCGTTTCGTATTCGGGTTTCAAGATCACATCTCCTTTCGTATTGATTAAGCCGATGGATTTTCCTTGCTTGATGAATGCTGCACCGCCATTAAAATCGTACAGCTTGTCAGATTCAGGCATGTTCAGCGCATTTCCTTTTTTATCGATGTAAAAGGTTTTTTTGTCTTTGGAAACGATAGCAATGCCGCTGTTGAAATACTTAGCATCGTCAAACTGTGGTTCGATCACCCAATTTCCGGAGGGAGCGATGTAGCCCCACTTTTTTCCGTCTTTTGCAGCAGCTAAACCATCGGAGAAGTTTTTGGCACCGCTAAACTTCGCGGGAATTGCAAAATCTCCCTTTTTGTTAATGTAACCAAAGTTTTTTCCATCTTTAACCAAAGCAAGTTCCTGTGCAAAAAACAGTTGCGAAAACGCAATCAGTAAGAACAATAGTTTTTTCATGGCGTTAAATTTTCGTAATTAATGGTAAATTTAGGAATTTTTTAAATAGGTTTTCACTTTCCCCACAAAAGGATACATTACCAAATCTTCCGAAAAAGCAGGAACGATTTCTCGCACATCGTCATAAAGTTTCCTCGTCGATGCAGAAACCTTGTCCTTAAAACCTAAATATTCTATCGCCTGAACAATGGTGATAAGCTCGATTGCCAAGACTTCAAACGCATTTTCAATGACCTTTTCACAGATCAGTGCGGCGTTGGTTCCCATACTCACAATATCCTGGTTATCGTTGTTGTTGGGAATACTGTGAACGTACATCGGGTTCGAAAGCATTTGATTTTCAGCGGTTGTAGAAGTCGCCGTAAACTGCACTCCCTGCATTCCGAAGTTGAAACCCAGTTTTCCGAGGTTGACGAACGGCGGCAGAATCTCGTTGATTTTGGAGTTCAGTAAATAGTTGAGCTGTCTCTCAGCGAGCATTGTGAGTTTGGTTACCACGATTTTCAGCTTGTCCATTTCTAAAGAAATATAGTCGCCGTGAAAATTTCCGCCGTGGTAAACGTGCTCTTCTTCTGGAATAATGATCGGGTTGTCGTTTGCAGAATTCACCTCGTTTTCAAGAACGTTTTCAGTAAACTCCACCGTATCGAGAACAGGGCCCAAAATCTGCGGAACGCATCTAAGCGAGTAGTATTCCTGCACTTTATCTTTGAAGATTTCCTCATTATTTTCCCCGTTGTAAAGGTAATCTTCTCTTTTTCTAATGAGTTGTGAATCTGCAAGATAACCTCTCATCAACTGCGCAACTTTTTGTTGTCCCAAATGTTTTTTGGTCGCATTGAGGGATTCTGAATAATGGTCGTCAAACGCCTGAACAATTTCATTGATCGCACACGAAAAACGCACGGAATAATCTACCATTTTTTTTGCGTAAAAAGTATTGTTGATCCCGATTCCGGTCATTACGGAAGTTCCGTTCATCATTGCAATTCCCTCACGGATTTCGATGTTGAGCGGGGTTAGATTTTCTGCGTCAAAAACTTCTTTCGTTGATTTTCTTTCACCTTTATAAAAAACCTCGCCTTCACCGATCAAGACAAGTGCAAGATGCGCCAACTGAACCAAATCGCCACTTGCGCCAACTCCGCCGTGCTCGAAAATCAAGGGCGTGATGTCTCTGTTAATCAATTCTTTAAGCAACATAATTACCGACGGATGCACCGCTGATTTTGCCTGAGAAAGTGAACTGAGCCGAGCAAGCATCGCCGCTTTCACCGCATCGGGTTTCAGGGGATTTCCGGTTCCGGAAGAATGGCTCCTGATCAGGTTATACTGCAGCTGGTGTTTGTCGGAATCTTTTATTCGGTACTGCGCCATCGGACCAAATCCGGTATTGACGCCATATATTATCTTTTTCTCGGAAAATTTTTTTAGAAACTGGAAACTTTCGTTAACCTTCTCCAAAAGCGAGTCGTCTAACTCTATCTTTTCATTTTCAAAAATAACACGCTGAAAATCATCGATTTTCAAATTATTGGTAAGCTTCATTTAAATTTAATGGGCTGAATTTGAATTAATTCAAATTATTGTCTTTAATTTTGGCAAAGATATAATTTTATTAAAAAAATATCCCGCTATGGTTAAAGAATTTGTGGATGTATTGGTAGTTGGAGCCGGTCCGTCCGGATGCGTATCTTCAGCTTGGCTGCAGCAAAACGGTGTGAAAGTGAAGGTGGTCGAAAAAGCTAAATTCCCACGATTCGTCATCGGAGAAAGCTTAATTCCGCGAGTGATGGATCATTTCGAAGAAGCGGGACTTTTCCCGGCATTGGATGAGATGGGTTTTGAGAAGAAATTAGGGGCGCGATTTTTAAGGGGCGATCAGGTTTGTAATTTTAACTTTAGCGACAAGTTTGGTGAAGGTTGGGACTGGACTTGGCAGGTTCCCCGTGCTGATTTCGATGATACTTTGGCTAAAGCCGCCATTTCAAAAGGTGTGGATATCGAGTTTGAAACAGAACTCACCGATATTAAATTCAACGGTACAGATTCGGTTTCAACCGTGAAAAACAAAAATGGCGATACTAAAGAAATCCACGCGAAATTCGTGATCGACTCCAGCGGATACGGAAGAGTTCTACCGCGACTTCTCGACTTAGAGAAACCCTCAAAACTCGATCCGCACTCTGCAATTTTTACCCACGTGAAAGACGATACGCGAGTTCCGGGACAGGAAGGGACATTGATTACTTTCGACGTTTTGCAGACGAAAGTTTGGCTATGGGTCATTCCTTTTTCCAATGGAAATACGAGCATCGGTATTGTAGGACCAACTGATTTTATCGAAGGACTTTCCGAAAGTGGTGATAATACAGAAGCGCTGCGAAACGCAATCAACCAATCCGATTACTACCGCGATCGCTATCTGAATTCGGAATTTCTTTTTGAGCCGAGAAAACTCACCAATTATTCCTGTTCTGTGAAAAAACTTTACGGCGACGGATTTGCATTAACCGGAAACGCTTCGGAATTCCTGGATCCCGTTTTTTCTTCGGGAATGGCCTTTGCAACTGAAGGCGGAATGCTTGCCGCAAAACTTGCAAAACGGCAGATCGAGGGAGAAACCGTCGATTGGGAGAAAGATTTTAAGGAATATATTCTTTACGGCGTCGATGTTTTCTCGACCTATGTGCAGGAATGGTACACCGGAAATCTGCAAACATTATTCTTCCACCAACCGGAAAATCCTGAGGTGAAGAAAAAAATCTGTGCGGTTTTGGCGGGATACGTTTGGAATAAGGAAAATCCGTATGTGAAAAAGCACAAGAATGCCATTCGGAATATCGCCAAACTTCTTGAGGAAAATAAGTCGGTGGATTTTTAGCGATCCGCGCGAGTTATTTCTTTAAGTTTTTGCTGATTTCTTTCATCAGCAGTTTCCCGGTTTTCTGGTAAGCAAGCGCGACTCTGCCGTACTCCATGACCAGGTTTCTGCCTTTTGCGCCAATTCCGTCAATCTTATCGCCTTCCAGCTTGAGCAGGACTTGTGTCGGATTATCGGTTTCCACAAACTTCAATACCGAAGTAAGTTTTGCGGGCTGCATCATCATACCGCCGTACCAACCGGGATAAAGCCACTTGGTTTCCACGATCAGCGTGTACTTTGAGGGAAGGTCTTTACCAAAAACGATATTTTTCATCGGGCTTAATCCTTTTGCAAAGTCATCGGCGAACCGGGTTTTGTTTTGCTGCCAATCTTCGCTCCACTTCTTCCATTCGTCTTCGTTTTTTGGATTTCCATCCAGAATATCTCTTTTTCGGTTTTCCAGGTATTGCTCTTCGGTGAGATTTTCCGCCATCATTTTCATATCGTCAAAAGTAACCTTTACATTGACTTCTTTCTGACCTTTCAAGAAATCGAAACTTCCAGAAACAACATTTAGCTTTTGTGCGGAAATCATTACCGATAAAGCGGCAAATACAAGAAGAAGTGATTTTTTCATTTTAGTAATTTTTGTCGCGCAAATCTATAAAATTAATCGGTTTTCTACTTAACGCATGGTGCACTTCCCTGAAAAGCTCTTCGTGGGTGCAAACCTCGATTTCGGGTGAAACCCTGATCTTCGCGCGAAAGTGGTCTTTCACTTCTTTGATAAATTTCTCCGATTCGTCTTTGCAGCTGACTTTCACCAGTATTTCATCCATCCCTACCTTATCTTTCCTAATAATGATTTGATAACAGGAAATCCCCTGATAAGAACGGAGCAGATCACTCAGAACTGGCGGATAAAGCGTCGTTCCTTTGTATTTAATCATCTGTTGTTTTCGCCCGATTACCGGACCGAGCCGCATCGTTGTTCTGCCGCATTCACATGGTTCGTAGTGCGGCTTTACGATATCTCCCGTCCTGAATCTCAGCAGCGGAATTGCTTCAACTCCTAAAGTTGTGATGACCAGTTCGCCGCTTTCACCTTCTTTGACGGGGTTTTGGTCATCATCCAGAATCTCAGTAATGATCAGCTCCGGATGGTGATGCCCACCTTTTTGAAATTCACATTCGGTAAAGGCGGTACTCATTTCAGTGGAGGCATACGTTGAAAACAGTTTGATGTTCCACTTTTCAGCAATTTTTTTTGAAAGTTCCGAGTCGGTGAAATCCTGTTCGCGCAAGCTTTCACCAATGCAAACCGCGCCGTAAACGGATGAATTCTGATAGTCAATTCCGTGATTTTCAGCGTACTCGATCATTTTCAGAAGAAATGACGGAACGGTAATCAACCATTTCGGTCGGTAACGCAAAATGCTGTCCCACTGAAGTTCAGGAATTCCGGGTCCCATTCGGATGACTCCTGCTCCCATTTTTCGTAAACCAAGAAAATAAGCCATTCCTGCCATAAACCGCTTGTCGATGGTGGTCATCATCTGTACCAAATCACCTTTTTCTATTCCTGCACAGGCAAAAGAAATCGCCTCATTATAAGCAAGCCGTTCCAAATCTTGGTCTGAAAGTCCGAAAGTGACCGGATCGCCGAGTGTGCCGGAAGTTGTGCTGTAATCCACAATTCTATCCGTGGGAACACAGAAGAAATCGAGGTTGTTTTTCTGAAGGTCGTCTTTGGAAGTGGTGGGTAATTTTGAAAGGTTTTCCAATGTTTTAATCGCCGAAATATCAATTTGATTCTCTGCAAAAAGCTTTTGGTAGAAGTCGGAATTTTCTTTTAAATAAGTTAGAAGTTCCCGCAGTTTCTGCTCCTGAAAAGATTTGATTTCTTCTTTGGAGGCGTATTCTATGGATGGTTTAAGGTTCAAAGTGTCAGAATTTTTTTTAAAAAAATTATTGAAGCAAATATTCGTGAAGCGGAACCAACTCTATTGTTTTTCCATCGACATCAAATGAATCCTTCTGGTCAAAAGTAACTATTTTTCCTTTCGGTTCGTCGAAAAAATTCAGCGCATCGAGCAACCCGTCGAATTCGCGCTTCATATTGTCGGCGGTTATTTCGTAGCACGACTGAACGACTTGTGCTGCTTTTCCCTTTTCTATCGCCACAAAATCACACTCTTTTTTTTCATTAAAGTAATAGATTTCCTGATATTTTCTTCTCAAATGAAGGTAAACCGCATTCTCCAAACGCCTTCCTTTTTCTTCGGTAAAAACGATGGAATTATGGGTGAAAAGTCCCAAATCGATGACATAAACTTTCCTCGGATTCCGGATTTGCGTTTTAACGGAATAACTGAATTTCGGGAGGAACTGAACGATATATGAATTTTCCAAATGTGAAAAATAATCAGTGATAGCGCTCACAGATTTCAGTCCAAACAAATCCTTCATTTTGGTTGCTGAAACCGGTTTTCCGATATTCGAGATTAAATACACCGTCAACTGAAACAGCGAATTCACATCACGGATTCCATATCTCACGGCGATATCGCGATTCAAAACATCGATTAAAAGTCGCTGCAGAACCAATCCGTTTCCTGTGATTAGAAATTCAGGAAAACCACCATCGGCAAGATATTTTTCGGTTGCAGAACTACTGCTTTCCAATTCTTTGAATTTTAAAAACTCGGAAAAAGAAAATGGCAAGAGTTCATATGGGAGATTTCTTCCGGTAAGTTTTGTTCCTAATTCGCGGCTCATCAATGAAGCATTAGAACCTGTAACAACAACTTTATAACCTTCGTCTAATTTTTGCCGAACATAGAGTTCCCAACCTTCAAATATCTGTATTTCATCAAAAAAAAGTTGCTTTACATTTCTTTCTTTGATGATGGAATCCAAGCGCTGAAAGTCGGTCATTTCAAAACCTGCCAATCTCGGGTCTTCAAAATTCAGAAAAAGAGAATTTTCAAGATTTTTGTTCATCAACTGAAGCATCATTGTGCTTTTTCCGGCTCTTCGAACACCCGTGATCAGGATAACAAAATTATCATACACCTCGATTTCATTTAGTTTTTCTCTTTCCAAACCGAGTTTTTTATCAAAAAATATTTCATTTTGATAATCGATAACTTCCATTAACTGACTCTCTGTTAGCATAATACTAATTTTATTCATTACAAATGTACATTTTTATTTGATACTATCAAATATTTTCGTTCGTTACTATCAAATAATATTGTAGTTTAATAACAAATACAATCTTTCATTTATAACGAAAACCTTTATCCATCAGTAACAAACAATATCTTCCATTTTAAATGAAAGTAATTTTTCACATTCATTAAGAGCCTGTTTAAATTTTACCAAATAAACCTGAATTTGTTTTCCCCAACCCTAAAAGGAGCAAATTCAGGTTTATTTGGAAGGAAATTTTCCTCCCTTTAGGAACGGGGTAAAGAAAATTTCCGATATAATTTTTTTTTGAATAAAATTTAAACAAGCTCTAAACAAGGTATTTCAAACAAAAACCTCTTAGAAAATCAGTGAAATTTTCCTTAAAATTCCTTATATTCGCACTCTTAAAATTTGCAACAGAACAGTTTGAAAATGAAGAAGTTTAACGAATACAAAAACCTTGATTTAACCGCAGTTGCCGACGGAGTTTCCAAATTTTGGAACGAAAACGACACCTTCAGAAAATCGGTTGAAATCCGTGAAGGACAACCGGAATATGTATTTTACGAAGGGCCGCCTTCCGCAAACGGAATGCCGGGAATTCATCACGTAATGGCGAGAGCGATTAAGGATATTTTCTGCCGTTTTCAGACGCAGAACGGTAAAAAAGTATTCAGAAAAGCAGGTTGGGACACTCACGGTTTGCCAATAGAACTGGGCGTTGAGAAAGAATTGGGCATCACCAAAGAAGACATCGGAACCAAAATTTCCGTTGAAGATTACAATAAAGCCTGTCGTGAAGCCGTAATGCGCTACACCGACGTTTGGAACGACCTGACCGAAAAAATTGGTTATTGGGTGGATTTGGATGATCCTTACATCACCTACGAACCAAAATATATGGAAACCGTTTGGTGGTTGCTGAAACAACTCTACGACAAAGGGTTGCTTTACAAAGGTTACACCATTCAACCATATTCTCCAAAAGCGGGAACCGGACTTTCCTCGCACGAACTGAATCAGCCTGGAACTTACCGCGATGTGAGCGATACGACGATTGTTGCACAGTTTAAGGTGAAAAAATTGTCTGAAGCTTTAAACAAAAAACTAGGGGCAGGAAGCACAGAAGCATGCGACATTGCAGAACATACTTGTGGTGGTGCGATGCACTGGGCAGAATTTGATAAAGAAAAAGAAGAGCCAATCCACATTTTAGCGTGGACGACCACTCCTTGGACACTTCCTTCAAACACAGCACTTGCAGTTGGTCGCGACATCGAATATGTTTTAGTAAAAACCTTTAACCAATATACTTTCGAGCCAATTAATATTGTTTTGGCAAGAGTTCTTTTGGTGAAAAATTTCGGTAAAAAATATGTTGAAGGAACAGAAGAAGATTTCAAAAATTACACTTCCGAAAGCAAAACGATTCCTTACCAAATTTTAGCAGAATTTACCGGTGAAGATTTAGCCGGAACTGAATACGAACAACTGATTCCGTGGTTTTTGCCAAATGAAACTCCTGAGCAAGCGTTCAGAGTAATTGTTGGCGATTTCGTAACAACAGAAGACGGAACCGGAATCGTGCATATTGCGCCGACTTTTGGTGCGGATGACGCGCGTGTTGCGAAAGAAAACGGCGTTCCTCCGATGTTGGTGAAAGATGAAAACGATAATCTTGTTCCGCTTGTTGACCTTCAGGGAAAATTTTTGAAAGGTGAAAATGTTCCGGAAGTTTTCAGTGGAAAATACATCAAAAACGAATATTACGATGACGGAATTGCTCCTGAGAAATCTTGGGATGTGGAACTCGCCATTCTCTTAAAAACTGAAAACAAGGCATTTAAGGTTGAGAAATACGTCCACTCTTATCCGCATTGCTGGAGAACGGACAAGCCGGTTCTTTACTATCCGTTGGATTCGTGGTTTGTGAAAATGACCGACAAACGTCAGCGTTTGGTTGAACTGAACGAAACCATCAACTGGAAACCGAAATCCACCGGTGAAGGTCGTTTTGCAAACTGGTTGGAAAATGTAAACGACTGGAATCTTTCCCGTTCAAGATATTGGGGAATTCCTTTGCCAATCTGGAGAACGGATGATTTCAAAGAAGAAAAAATTATCGGTTCAGTTGAAGAATTAATTTCAGAAATTAATATATCAATCACTGCAGGTGTAATGTCCGAAAATCCGTTCAAAAATTTTGAAATCGGCAATATGTCGGCGGAAAACTATGCGGAGATTGATTTGCATAAAAATATTGTGGACCAAATTGTCCTCGTTTCCGATTCAGGAAAACCGATGAAACGCGAAAACGACCTGATTGACGTTTGGTTCGATTCCGGTTCTATGCCGTATGCACAACTTCATTATCCTTTTGAAAATAAGGAAATGATTGATGAAGGACACGCTTTCCCAGCAGATTTCATTGCGGAAGGTGTTGACCAAACCCGCGGTTGGTTCTATACGCTTCACGCGATTGCGACGGCAGTTTTCGATTCGGTTGCATATAAAAATGTGGTTTCCAATGGTTTGGTTTTAGATAAGAACGGACAGAAAATGTCGAAACGTCTTGGAAATGCAGTTGATCCGTTTGAAACTTTGGCAAAATACGGTCCCGATGCAACACGTTGGTATATGATTTCCAATGCCAATCCGTGGGAAAACCTGAAATTTGATGTTGAGGGAATTGATGAAGTTCGCCGAAAATTCTTCGGAACATTGTATAATACTTATTCATTTTTCGCACTTTATGCCAATGTTGACGGTTTTAAATACGAAGAAAAGGATGTGGAAAACCGTCCGGAAATCGACCGTTGGATTCTTTCTGAACTGAATCTTTTAATTAAAGAAGTAAAAGAATTTTACGAAGATTATGAGCCAACAAAAGTGGCGAGAGCAATCAATACTTTCGTTAATGACAATTTAAGTAACTGGTATGTAAGACTTTGCCGCCGCCGTTTTTGGAAAGGCGATTACACGGAGGACAAAATTTCTGCATATCAGACTTTATACACCTGCTTGGAAACCGTTGCAAAACTTTCTGCACCGATTGCGCCTTTCTTTATGGATCAATTATTCCAGGATTTGAATGCAGTGACTGGAAAAGAATCGAAGGTTTCTGTTCACTTAACGGATTTCCCGACTGCGGATGAAAGCAAAATCGATACAGATTTGGTGGAGAAAACGCATTTGGCTCAAACCATTACTTCAATGGTATTTTCATTAAGAAAGAAAGAAAACATCAAAGTTCGCCAACCGTTGCAAAAAGTGATGATTCCGGTTTTGGATAAAAAAACAGAGGAGCAGATTTTAGCAGTTTCTGAACTGATTAAACAGGAAGTGAATGTGAAAGAATTACAGTTAATTAATGCTGAAGAAGCGGCTCATTTAATTGTAAAACAGATCAAACCGAATTTCAAAACTTTGGGTGCAAAACTCGGAAAAGATATGAAAGCAGTTGCCGCAGAAATCATTTCAATGAACTCTGAGCAAATTGCAAACCTTGAAAAAGAAGGAACAATGACCATTGCCGGACACGAAATCGGGCTTGAAGATGTGGAAATTTTCACCAAAGATATTCCGGGATGGACGGTGACGAGTGAAGGAAAAATCACTGTGGCACTGGATTTGACACTGACTGACGATTTGAAATCTGAGGGAATTGCAAGGGAATTTATCAATAGAATTCAGAACTTGAGAAAAGACAAAGATTTTGAGTTAACTGACAGAATCTCAATTCAGTTGGAAGAAAATTCACCTTTTGAGAAAGAACTTATCAACAATAGTCAATATATTTCAGCCGAAGTATTGTCGGATAAAATAGAAATCGTATCTTCCCTCTCAATTTTTGACGAAATCGAAATTGACGAAGTGAAATTTAAAGTAAATGTAACCAAAGTTTGACGTGGTTTGAAATTGTTTGAAAAGGTTTGAAATTGTTATTTGAACCGAAAAATCAAACAAAATCAAACATTCAAATAAAATCAAACATAAGAAGAAATGGCAGAAGACAGACAAAGATACAGCGACAGTGATCTACAGGAGTTCAAGAGGGTAATCCTCGAGAAAATCGCGAAGGCAGAAAAAGATTTGGCACTAATCAACGAAAGTTTCCTGAACGACCAGAATAACGGAACCGACGATACTTCCCCAACTTTCAAGGCATTCGAGGAAGGAGCAGAAACATTGAGCAAGGAGCAGAACGCGATTTTGGCGGGACGACAGGAGAAATTCCTGCGTGATCTGCGCAATGCATTAATCCGCATCGAAAACAAAACCTACGGAATCTGTAGAGTTACGGGAAAACTCATCCCGAAAGAACGCTTGATGGCAGTTCCACACGCAACTTTGAGTATTGAGGCGAAAAATATGCAGCGATAATTATAGACACGAGATGTCAGATTTCAGACATCAGACTTTTTTGTAATTTGAAGTTAAATCGCATTCGATATCTAAAATTTATTAAAATGGACAATGCTTCAACATCTTTAGGTAAACTGAATCCGCTTCAACTTGAGATTCTGAAACTTTTTTCGAGAAATTTAGATGAAAAAGATTTGAAGGAAATCAAAAAATTGATTGTGAGATATCTTGCGGAAAAAGCAATACATCAAGCCGATAAAATTTGGGAAAAAAATAATTGGACAGATAAGGACATGGAGCGAATGCTTCTGAGGGAAGAAAGAACGCCATACAATCCCAAAAATTAACATCAGTTGAAAGTCGTTTTAGATACCAATGTTTTATTGATTGCCGTTTCACGAAAATCTAGATTTCATAAAATTTTCAGTTCTTTAGTTGACGGCGAATATACAATCTGCATTACCGATGACATTCTTTTCGAGTATGAAGAAATATTGAAAAAATATTTGGATGGTGTAGTTGCTGAATCCATTATGGAGATTTTTGAAAATGCGCAAAACGTAATTTGGATCAATAAATATTTTAAATGGAATCTGATTACCGAAGATCCGGACGACAATAAATTTGTGGATTGTGCTATCGCTTGAGGAGCACAATTTTTAGTAAGTACCGATAAGCATTTCAATATTTTAAAGAAAATAAAATTTCCGAAAGTGGATGTCGTAAAAGCCGAAGATTTCTTAAAAACATTAAAGTAACAATGAACACTTTAATTATAATCCTTCTTGTTATCGTAATTTTTGGATATTTTTTCAGGAAAGAAATCAAAGAGAAGATCGCGCCCGACAAAGAAAAGAATTATACGATCGACGATAAATTTAATTCCGAAAAACGGGAGAAGGAAAAGGAAATTGATGAAATTTTGAGCAAGATTGGGAAGAACGGACTTGACGATTTAAGCGAAAAGGATCGAAAAAGACTGGATGAATTGTCAAAGAAATAAGAAAATAAACAGTTTTTCGCTAAATGCCACATAGAAAGAAACCGCATAAGTTATACACAATAGAATATGGAATCACTTATCGTTCACCCCAAAAACCAAATGGAACTCAACGCCCTGAAAAGTATGTTAAAGGAAATGGGCATCAAGTTTGAAAAATTTCATACCCGAAATACCAAAACAGACAGCAAGCCATTTGTAAAAAAAGAGACGAAACCTAAAAAATAAAAACAGACACGAGACGGAAAGACAAGAGAAACGAGACTTCAATAGTCTCCAATCTCCAATCTCCAAATCTCCAATCTCATTATGAAGAAAATCGCATTTGTAACATTCATCATTTTATTAATAGACCAAGTTTCAAAATTCTACATCAAAACCAACTTTCAGTTAGGCGAAAGCGTGGATGTTTTCCCAGGTTTCAAGCTGACTTTCGTCGAGAATCCGGGAATGGCGTATGGTTTTCATTTCGGGGGCTTGATCGGGAAGTATTTTCTGGTTATCGTGCGGATCTTTCTCATCGGAGGAATGGTCTATCTCTTTAGAAAATGGCTCAAAGAAGGCATTCACGGCAATTACCTGCTGATTCCGATGGCGATGATTTTTGCAGGTGCAATCGGAAACCTCATCGACGGAATGTTTTACGGACTGATTTTCGACAGTGGAACCGTTTACGACGAAAGTATCGGCAGATGGATCGATTACGGCGGTGTTTCCAAAGTGGTTCCTTTTGGCGAAGGATACTCGCATTTTATGAAGGGCTGCGTTGTCGATATGCTGCATTTCCCACTTGTTGACTGGAATGTTCCGGAGAACTTTCCCCTTATCGGCGGAAAACATATTGAGTTCTTCAAATATATTTTTAATGTGGCAGATTCGGCGATCACAGTTGGTGCCGCTTTGCTTTTGATTTTCAGAAAGAAAGCGTTTCCGAATGGGTTTGATTTCTAGAATAGATGTCAGATTTCAGACACCAGATTTCAGACTGATGAATATTCTAAGAGCCTGTTTAAATTTTATTCAAAAAAAAATTATATCGGAAATTTTCTTTACCCCGTCCCTAAAGGGAGGAAAATTTCCTTCCAAATAAACCTGAATTTGCTCCTTTTAGGGTTGGGGAAAACAAATTCAGGTTTATTTGGTAAAATTTAAACAGGCTCTAAGAAAAATATTTCTGTTATTCCTGATACTTTCTGTATTGGGAATTGTTTTTGTAACAGGTGCGAATTATCTTGTTGAAAATAGTACAGCGGATTATGTAACTGCGGATATTTCCAAACTGCCCAACGAAAAAGTCGGTTTGGTTTTGGGAACAAGTGAAAAAACCGATAGAGGTTACACCAATTATTATTTCAAATACCGTATCGACGCCGCAGAACAGCTTTACAAATCAGGAAAAGTGAAGTACCTGATTGTAAGTGGTTACAACTCCGTACATCATTACAACGAACCCGAAGACATGATGAATGCACTGATTGCAAGAGGAATTCCGAAAGATCATATTTTTCAGTATTTCGCAGGTTTCCGGACTCTGGATTCGGTGATTCGGGCAGAGAAAATCTTTGGTCAGAAATCGTTCATCATTATTTCTCAAAAATTTCATAATCAAAGAGCAGTTTATCTTGCCAGAAAAAATAATATTGACGCATACGGTTTCAACGCGAAAGATGTCAACAACAATTCGAGACTAAAAATCAAAATCCGTGAATATTTTGCAAGAGCGAAGGTTTTCGTGGATTTTGCTCTGGGTATAAAACCCAAGTTTGGTGGTGAGAAAGTAATGATTCCTTAAAAAAACTAAACTTCAGCAAATTGTCTGAAGTTTTTCTTTTCGCTATTTTTGCAAATCTAAACCTCAATCTTTACTTCATCCTCAAAGTATGTCACGAATCCTCACAGGAATACAGGCAACGGGAACGCCGCATTTGGGAAACCTTTTGGGAGCGATTATTCCCGCTATCGAACTTTCTAAAAAATCTGAAAACGAATCGTTTCTTTTCATCGCCAATATGCATTCTTTAACACAAATTAAAAATGCTGAAGAACTGAAACTGAACACCTATCAGATTGCCGCGGCTTGGCTCGCAATGGGATTGGACACCGAGAAAACCTATTTTTACAGACAGAGCGATATTCCTGAAGTTTGTGAATTGTCGTGGTATTTGTCTTGTTTTTTTCCGTATTCGAGGTTGCAGTTGGCGCACTCTTTTAAAGATAAAGCCGACCGCTTGGAAGATGTGAATGCCGGGCTTTTTACCTATCCGGTTTTGATGGCGGCAGATATTTTACTTTACGATGCAGAAGTTGTTCCTGTAGGAAAAGACCAATTACAGCACTTGGAAATGGCGCGAGATATGGGTGCGAGATTTAATAATCAAATGGGTGAAGTTTTTGTTTTGCCGGGAGCGGAATTACAGAAAGACACGATGTATGTTCCCGGAACTGACGGACAGAAAATGTCGAAATCCAGAGGAAATATCATCAATATCTTCTTGCCCGAAAAGCAATTGAAAAAACAGATTATGGGAATCGAAACCGATTCGAAAACGCTGGAAGAGCCAAAAGATCCGTCAACAGACAAGGTTTTTGCAATCTACGAACTCATGGCCACTCCTGAACAGACTGAAATCTTGAGACAAAAATATCTCGCAGGAAATTTCGGTTACGGACACGCGAAAACAGAATTGTTGAATTTAATTTTAGAAAAATTCAAAACCGAAAGAGAAAAATTCGACTACTACATGAACAACTTGCCAGAACTGGATGCCAAACTTTTTGAGGGCGCAGAAAAAACCAGAAAAGTTGCGGTTGCAACTTTGAAAAGAGTAAGGGAAAGTTTGGGAATGTAACCCAAGTTTATCACAAGTAAAAAAGCATCCTTTCGTGGATGCTTTTTAGTTTTATTCAATTTCTTCGTCCGATTCAATCGTGAACGAGCGGGACTTAAAGTCTTTGTCGTGTTTCTCAGAGATTACGTCCTCCCCTTTCTGACTGATGATGAAATCCGTAGATTCCTTAAACATCTCTTCGAAACTCTTGAAATCTTCCTTGTAGAGATAGATTTTGTGTTTCTCGAAAGTCGCCTCACCATTCTCGCCGAAGTTCTTTTTGCTTTCGGTAATCGTCAGATAGTAATCCCCCGCTTTCGTCTCGCGCACATCAAAGAAATATGTTCTTCTTCCTGCCTTCAACACCTTTGTGAAAATTTCGTTTTCGTGGCGTTCCTTGTAATCACTCATTTGTAGCTAAATTTTGAAATCTTATAAAAACAAATATAAAAGATTTCTTTTAATTGCAAAATTATTTTTTAACTTTTTGTTAAGAAAATTGAATTATCGATAACGATTCTACATTTTAGGCAGATTCAATATTTTCTATCGGGGTGAGATTCAATATTTTATCTGCACGTTTTGCGCTTGATTCGCGGTGAGTGATGATGATGGAAGTGCAGCTCTGGATCTCGTTTTCGATGTTTTGCAGGATGTTTTCTTCAGTTTCGGTATCTAAAGCGGAAAGCGAATCGTCAAAAATCAGGATTTTTGGTTGCTTGATCAAAGCTCTTGCAATAGCGATTCGCTGTTTCTGACCTCCGGAAAGCATCACTCCACGTTCGCCGACCATCGTTTTGTACTGGTCTTTGAACTCCACGATATTCTTGTGTACATCGGCTTTTTTCGCATATTCCTCCACGAGTTCTATACTTGGTTGATCGATCGCGAAACCGATATTATTTTCAATCGTGTCAGAAAAAAGGAAACTTTCCTGCGGAATATAACCAATGTAGTTTCGGTAGTTATCGAGATTGTGCTCTTTCAGATTTTTACCGTCGATGAAGATTTCGCCTTCAGTTGGATCAATTAATCGAGCGAGCAAAAGTGCAATGGTAGATTTCCCGCTTCCCGTTTTTCCCATTATCGCCAAAGATTTACCGGCTTCAATTTTAAAGCTGAGATTTTCCAGCGCCCTGATTCCCGTATTCGGGTAAGTATAGGAAACATTTCGGAATTCGATATCGCCCTTAATCGGATAAATTTCGTGGTTGTGGTTAATGATTTCGGTCTTCATATCGAGAAACTCGTTGATTCTCGCCATCGAAGCTTCCGCTCTCTGATTCACGGAGGTTACCCAACCCACCATCGAAAACGGCCAAATCAGAATATTGATGTAGAGGAAGAAATCTGCGATTTTACCAACAGAAAGCTCGTTCGACATATATTTTTGTCCACCGATCAAAAGGATGACGACATTCAACAATCCGATCACAAACAAAATGATGGTGAAAAAATACGCCTCAGTTTTCGCCAAATCGAGGGCTTTATCCTGATAATCCTTCACCTTGATCCCGTAATTTTTCTCGATATACTTTTCTTTTGCAAAGAACTTAATGACGCGGATTCCCGAAAAACTGTCCTGCACGAAGGTCGAAATCGCCGACTGGCTTTTCTGCATAATCTTCGATTTCCTGTTGATGATGGAGCTTACTTTGTAGATCACAAACGAAAGCAGCGGCAGCGGAAGCAGCGACCAAAGCGTCATCGAAACATTGGTGTTGAGCATATAGATACTCGTGATAATGAGCAATACCAGGAGATTCACCACATACATCACACCTGGACCGAGGTACATTCTCACTGCAACCACGTCCTCGCTGAGTCGGTTCATCAAATCCCCGATCGTCGTTTTCTTGAAGTCGGTGAGCGAAAGTTCCTGGTAATGGTTGTAGATTTTGTTTTTCAGTTGGTACTCAATTCTTCTGGAAGCAACGATAATGGTTTGCCGCATCATAAAGGTGAAAAATCCCGTAAGTAACGATGACCCCACGATAATTCCCACATACATCAGGACTTCCTTGTTGAATCCGAGTTTTTCGGTCTGCGAAATCGCATCCACCGATTTCCCAACAAACTGAACTTTGTAAATATTAAAGAAATTACTCGCAACAATGAACAGGAATCCCCAAAACAGCAGGATGCGGTGTTTCCAGAAAGAAGGATTGAGGGTTTTAAGGGCGTTCATAACTTTTTCACTGCAAAAATAAGAAAATGAAAATGGTTTGATCGGATTTGTTTGTTTGAATTCTTTTCAAAAACATCTCTAATACGTATTAAATTATTATATTTGTTCGTATAAAATATAAAATAGGTGGATGCGAAACTGACTTTAAAGCTAAAAGAATCTGTGATCGAGCGCGCTAAGAGATATGCTTCCGACAGGAAAACGAGTTTGTCACGACTGATTGAGAATTACTTGGACTCGTTGACAAGTGACTCGACTCCGGATTTCGAAATTTCCCCCTTTGTGAAAAGTATCGCGACTGGAAAAAGTGTTCCGCTTGATGTGGAAAAAAAGAACAATAATGACGACTACATTCAGTATCAGGATCAAAAACACCGATAATGCAAAAGCTATTTTTAGACACCAACATCGTGGTAGATTTTCTCGGTGAACGCGAAGAAGTTTATCGATCTGCAGCCAGAGTGATGACTTTGGCGGATCAAAAGAAAATCAAAATCTTCACCACCTCCAATACGATTTCCACGAGTTATTATTTGCTGTCGAAATATGAAAGTCCGAAAGCTGCGCTGGAAAAAATCAGAAAATTCAAGGTGCTTTGCTCGGTTTCTGCAATGAGCGACGAAGTGATTGATAAGGCGATTGCCTCCGATTTCAAAGATGTTGAAGATGCGATCCAGTATTTTAGCGCAATTGCAACCCATTGCGACCTGATTATCACGAGGAACGGCAAGGATTTCAAAAACGCGTTGATTCCCGTGATGAATGCCGAAAGTTTTCTGCAAACTTTGAAATAGTTTTGCTCCTAAACCGTTCTATCCAGACTTATTTTCTACGTCAGATTCTTCCCGTCGTATCGGTGATCTGCTTTTCTTTGTATTGAGAATCAGATACTTTCCCGAAATTATATTTTATTCCAACAGAAAAAGTTGGCATATTTCCGTAAAATGTTCCTTTCGTTACAATTTTGGCTTTAGCGGATAAACTTTGTTTTCTTAAAACTGTGAATGATTTAAATAAACCTTTGCGATGAATATTCACAAAATTTGTTGCCACGAATGCACGAATATTTCTTTTAAGAACCGCATTAATTTCGACCTCGGAGATTTTTGTGTAAAGAGAATTTCACCATTTTCTTATCTCACAGATTTCGCGGATTTTTTAATTAATGTTTGTTGCCTCGAAATCGAAGATTCGATGGAGTCAATGCACGAATGATTCTTTTACATTTGGCTTAAAAATTTGATTTCAAAAAACTAAAGTTTCCTCCGTCTTCCAACTTCATTCTTCCCTCCTTCATTCCAACTTTTTCATTATCTTTGCCCGCATAAAAAGTTCTTTGAAATGTTAGGAAGAAGACAAATTCGTGAAAAAGTGGTGGGATCACTTTATTCTTACCACCAAAACCCCATCAAATACGATGTTCTCGAGAAAAATATGTTTACCGAAATCGAGAAAATCTACAACCTCTACATTTACCAGCTTAATTTTTTGGTTGCCCTGAAACATTTGGCGGAAAAGCAGATTGAAATCGGCAAGAACAAATACATCAAAACCGAGGACGAAATCAATCCCAACCAAAAATTCATCAACAACCAGATCCTGAAAAAAATTGAGGAAAACGACGAACGGCTTTCCTTTACCTCGAAACACCAGGAACTGAAATGGGAACTCCACGACGACTTGCTTGTAAAGACTTTCCAAAGGATGAAGGCAGGAAAAAGATACCAGGACTTTATGCAGGAAGAAGGGTATTCTTTCGAGGAAGACCAAAAATTTATCGGGAAACTTTTCCTTCGATATATTGCTGAAAACGAGGATTTTCACGAGCATCTTGAGGAAAAGGAAATGAGTTGGGGCGACGATTTCCATATCTCGAACTCGATGATCCAAAAAACCATCGGATTTTTCAGGGAAAACGAACCGAGCCACACTTTGATCAAGATGATTAAAGATGACGAGGACCGCGAATTTGCATCAAAACTTTTGAAACAATCCCTCAATCATTGGGAAGAAAGCGAAGAGAAAGTGAAAGTACGCCTCGAAAACTGGGACTTGGAAAGGATTTCACTCATCGACAAAATCATCCTGATCGCTGCAATTACCGAACTCGACTATTTCCCACTGACTCCAGGAAGAGTGATTATCAACGAATATATCGAGATTTCTAAAGTTTTCTCGACGGATCGTTCCAACATTTTCATTAATGGAATTTTAGACAAATACACTAAAGAAATAAATCGTAACTAAATATGAAAAATTTAATTAAAGTATTACCACTCGCTGCAGCAATGACTTTGATGAGCTGCAAAAAAGACCAGAAAGCAGACCAACTAATCACCGAGGAAGAAACTGCAATTGTGGCACCAACACCGCCAACTCAGGAAGAAATGGTAACCGAAGCGCAGTCGAAACCATTGACGACTTTGGCACTTTCTGAATCAAATTTTGAGTTCGGAAAGGTGAAGAAAGGCGAACATGTTGAACATGTTTACGAAGTAACCAACACGGGAAAAAACCCCCTGATCATTTCGCAGGTAAAACCTGGATGTGGCTGTACTGCGCCTGACTACACAAAAGACCCGATCCTTCCTGGACAAAAAGGACAGATTACGCTGAAGTTTGATTCCACCAACTTCGATGGATTGGTCAACAAACAGGCGGAAGTTTACGCTAATGTAGAAACAGCTCCTGTCGTGATTTCTTTCACTGCAGACGTTCAACCTAAATAATGCAAAAATGAAATTTTTTACCGCGTCCCTAAAGGGTGAAGAATTTCATTTTTGATTAACAGCATTTAATCAAATAGTTAATTTTAAACAAAAAAGAATGATTACCATATTTTTACAGGCATCTCAACCGGACTCGATGATGCCGACGCTTCTGATGATGGGCGCAATGTTCGTGGGATTTTATTTCCTGATGATCCGTCCGCAGATGAGAAAACAGAAACAGGAAAAAAACTTCCAAGATAATCTGAAAGTTGGAAGCAGAGTTGTAACGACTTCGGGACTTCACGGAAGAATCGCTCAAATCCAAGACGACGGAGTGGTGATCGAAACCCTTTCCGGAAAACTGAAATTTGAGAAAGCAGCAATTTCGAGAGAATTTACACAGCAAAGATTCCCAGATTCTGCAACAGACGAAAAGAAATAATTCAAACTGAATAATACGAAAAAGCAACCTGATCGAGGTTGCTTTTTTGTGAAGAAGAGTCATAAAACTCCCAAATAAAATTTGTTTGACCGAGAGAAAGGAGTCAATCTTTTGTGACTTTGTGGTTTTAGATTTTACGAAAAAATCAGAATCAGCAAACTCGCGACAAATATCCTGAAAATCGTCACCAGCGGATACACCTGCGCATAACTTTGAATCGGAATATCAGAATCCAGATAATTGGTACTGAACGAAAGTGCGGCGGGATCGGTATAGCTTCCGCTCATAATTCCAGCGAGTTGCAGGAAATTGATCTTCATAAAAAACCTTCCGATAATCACCATAATAATTAATGGAATAAAGGTGATCGCCGAACCAAAAAGCAACCAGTTCCAGCCGTTGTACTTCACGAAATTTTCATAGAATCCGTCTCCCGCGTGAATTCCGACCGCGGCAAAAAACAGACAGATCCCAAAATCCTTCATAAAATAAATCGCACCATTGTTGATATAGGAATGGATGAACGAAATTCCGCCATATCTCGAAATAAGAAGTGCAACAATCAGCGGTCCTGCTGCGAAACCGAGCTTGATCGGAACAGGAAGACTTGGAATCACAATCGGAATCGAACCCAAAATCACACCCAAAAGAAGACCACCAAAAAGGGAGAGAAAATCGGGCTCCAACAGTTTTTTTTCAGAGTTTCCGATGATTTTTTCGACTTCGGCAATGGCTTCGTCGGAACCGATGACCCGCAATTTATCGCCGTAGAAAAGTTCGAGAGACGGTCTCGGCAAAATTTCGCGACCTGCACGGAAAACTCTCGTCACCTTTAAATCGTAAGTATTGAACAAGTCGAGTTCAGCCAAGTTTTTATGGATCGCAGATTCTTTGGTCACGAAAATATTTTTCTTCCGTACATCCGAATCCGATTCGATAAATTGGTCAGTTGAAGGACGACCCACTTTTGCGATGAATTCGGCCAGGTCTTTTTCAAGTCCGACCAGCATCAACACATCTCGTTCACGCAGTTCCATATCGAGTGTCGGCGATTTCACCGCTTCACTTCCGCTGTGTTTAAGTCGGGAAATCACTATTTCTTTTCCCAATTCTTTCGTCACCTGATGGATGGTTTTTCCAAAGAATTCAGGATTGGTCACCCTCATTTTTTTGTGGGTTAAAGGCAGTTCGCGGTTAATCTTCGACATTCTGAACTTCTTCATTTCCTCATCGCTGTTGATTCGCAGAAGAAATTTTGTAAAGATGATCGTCCCAATAATTCCGAAAACACCGAGTGGATAAGTAATGGCGTAACCGATGGTGGGATCGTTAAAAACCCTGTCTGGAAAAGAGTTTTTGATTTCCTCAATCGTATTTTTCGCTGCTCCCAATCCAGGAGTGTTGGTCACGGAACCACTCATTATTCCGACCAGGTCTTCAATTTTTAGACCTGTAAGTTTGTACAGAACAATCGTGACCACGCCACCCAAAAGCACGGTGGAAACTGCAAGGATATTGAACTTTAATCCCTCATTTCGAAAAGATGAAAAAAACGACGGACCCACTTGAAGTCCGATTCCGTACACAAACAAAATCAAACCGAAATCTCTGATAAAATCGAGAATTCCTGGCTGAATTCGATAACCGAAATGTCCCAGAATCAATCCCGTAAACATTACCGCGGAAACTCCGAAAGTGATCTTCCCCAACTTGAGTCGCCCAAAAAATATTCCCGTACCAATTGCAAGCATAATGGCGACAATGGATTGCGTAACGGTCGGATTTTCAACAGGAAACAGCAGCGCTTTTAACCATTCGAACATAGCGAGAAATTTTTATGCAAAATTACAGCTAAAAATAGTGATTAAAAATGAACTTAAGGTGAAGTTTGTCAGATTTAGACATTAGATTAAAAGGTAAGGTAAAGAGTTTTTGTCAATAAAAAAATTCTCTTTTATTAACGCAAAGTCTTCAAATCAAAAACAAAATATTAGAGAGCAAAGAATGATTCGCAAGCGAATTTGATGAAGCGAAAGCTTCAAAACGAATTTATTCGTCGTCTTTGCTATCCTTAATCATAATGTAAGTCATTGAAATTCTTTGCGTTTCAAAAGAACTTTAAACACACAACATATCCCATTAAATTAGAAGGCAAGGTATTTTATCCAAAGGAATCATTATCCTTTTCTAAGAAGCTGCAGTCCGATTCCACAGTTCAGGCAATCCTTTCTTTGACAGAAATTTTTGTAGTGAAAAAGCAGTGCCTGACTTTCAAGGGCATTGTTGACTGGAAGTCCGAGTTTTTTCCAGCCATCGATGATGGTGTTTTTTTCGGGAGCGATATTTCGGTAGAAATCAAGGATTTCGTCGCTGATGTTTTCTTCGAAATTTTTGTGGTAAGTATATTTGATGGGCAACACTGCATTTAACAAAACAAGGTCAACGAAATCTTTAGTTAAAGTTTTTTCCCCCTCAACCGAAGAAATTTTACCAAAGTTGAAACGGTTGTTCCAGTAATCGCTTGCTTTCACCTCATCAAAAATCTTGTAGATTTCACCGATGTTTTTTGCGTAAACCAGTTTGGAGAAAAGGTTTTGATTTAAATGGTAAAGCGACGCCAACTGCGATAATCTTAGCGTTGGAAAGTTTGGTGGACGAAGTTTCGAAAACTTCGGCGGAATCCGAAAATCGGTTAACTGAAACTTGTTTTGAAGGAAGTCAAATTCCCGTTTCCAGATTTTCATCTGCTCGTCTTCGGGATTTTCGAGCCATCCGCAAATGCCGTAAAGCAGTGCTTCGAGCTGGGTTTGGTTCTGTCTTATTTTGTTGATGAGGGTAAAATCGATGCTTTCCGCAATCTGCCTAAAAATCTGCGCGTTAATCTTTAACCCAAAAGCATACGCCAAATTCTGAAAGAGTACGGCTTCATAATTATTCTTGTTTTTGATCAAAGCTTCCTCGATTTCTATTGATTTTCCGTCGAGTTTGTTCAAAAGCGATTCATCATAAAAAGCAAATGGAATTTTCTTTGGGTCAAAGATTTTTTCGCAGGGAATGAACTGGTTTTCGTCGAGAAGCGATTCGTATTTCCACAAGAGACTTTGGTCGATGTAATCTTTCAGTTCGAGGGTTGGAATATTTCTTTCGGTGAGTTCGGCGATCTCCACATCATGGTTAAACACTGCGTGGAGAATCATATTCTCAAACTCTGGATTCCCCGAATGCTGGTGGAAAATCCAGTCCGAAGATTTCAAATGCAGCTCAATGTTACCCGCTAAAACTAAATCTTTCGTTTTGATTTTACTGAATAGAAAATCGGGACCCGAATCGAAATTCCATTTTCCGAAATCGATGATTTCAAGTGGATTTCCTTCCACATCCTTAAAATCAAAACTGTTGAAAATTTTGAAATTCCAAAGATATTGAAGGAGTTTTTCGGTCACGAGTGAAAAATTAAGGAATTAAGGGATTAGGAAATTAAGAAATTAATTTGAATTTGGCCCTCTTTATTTTCAGGGCCACGAAATCGAAGATTCACCGGAGTCAATACACGAATGATTTCTTTAAAAAAATGCAAACGCAAAGTTTTTCTTTTAATATGCAAATTTGAGGGCGGCAAAGATTGCGGATAAATCCGCTGATTAAGCGTACGCTTCATCAATTCGCTTTAGCGGATCAGTCTTTGCCATCTTAAAATAGGGAATGATTTGAATAATTCTTTGCGGTTTTGCTCTGTTTATCGGTTAACATTGCGAGGAACGAAGCAATCTCCACAAATACACCAATGATTTCTTCATAAACATTCAAACCAACCTCATCTCCTGATCCTTTAATTTTCAAAATTCTTAATCGTCTCCTCATACATTTTTTCGTACAGCGGGAGAATATTCTTTAAATCAAAACGCATTGCCTGTTCTTTGGCGTTGTGTTTCATTTTTGCAAGGAGTTTTTCGTCCCTAAGAAGTTTGATGGTATAGTTGCTCATCGCCTCCACATTTCCGATTTCGGCAAGATAACCCGTTTCTCCCTGAATATTCACTTCAGGAATTCCGCCCGCGTTGGATGAAATTACGGGAGTGTTTGCAGCCATCGCTTCCAGTGCCGCCAAACCAAAACTTTCCTGTTCCGACGGAAGCAGGAAAACATCGGAAAGCTGCAGAATTCTGTACAAATCGTTCACTTTCCCCAACAAACGGATTTTCCCGATCAGGTCTGGATTTTCTTCCATAAACTCGTTGATTTTTTCCATATCGGGACCTTCACCGATAATGATGAGCATGGATTTCACTTTCGCATGGACATTCTTGAAAATCTGCAAAACCTCCTCCACTCTCTTTACTGGACGAAGGTTCGAAACGTGTATCAGAATTTTTTCGTCAGCAGCGGCGAACTGCTTTCTTTGGCAAATCATGTCCTCGTGAAACTCGGTATTGTCGATGAAATTGGTGATGACCTGAATATCTTTCCTGATGTTGAAGAATTTCAAGGTATCGGCTTTCAAGCTTTCGGAAACTGAAGTTACGGTATCGCTCTGGTTTATGGAAAACTCCACCGCGTGCTTATAACTCGGATGTTGACCAACCAAGGTAATGTCTGTTCCGTGAAGCGTCGTCACCAAAGGAATATCTTTTCCCTCTTCCTTCAGCATCTGCTTCGCTGTGAACGCCGCATATGCATACGGAATCGCGTAATGCGCGTGAAGCAGGTCAAGTTTGTACAGATTCACGACGCGGTAAATCATCGACGAAAGCGCAATATCATACGGTTGATACTGGAACAGCGGATAAGTCTGCACATTCACTTTATGGAAAAAAATATTGGGATTCGTGATGTCGAGACGTGCTGGAAGGTTGCTGGAGATGAAGTGCACCTCATAACCTTTGTTGGCGAGTGACATTCCCAGTTCTGTAGCGACGATTCCACTTCCGCCGTAGGTTGGGTAACAGAGTATTCCGATTTTCATATTTATTTCGAGTGAAACGATGCAATGCGTTTCTTTAATTTTTTACGTTATAATTCTTTTAACCACAAAAGGAAAAGAAGATTTTTTCGTTCTTTAAAGATGTTATTCTTTATGCGGAGTTAGTTCGCAAAATACGAAAATCTCACTTGAAGACTGCACACAGTTTTTTTCCTGTTTTACACCATATTTCAAGCATCATTCTTTTGCTCCTTTTGTGGTTAATTTCTTGTGGTTAATCTATTCGACCACTGTTTTGCTATTCTTGTTTTTTGTCGATGAATCCAAATCCACTCCCATTCCAGCTTTCAGCTTGTCGTTGACCAAAACAGGCAGTCTTCCCCAAATTTTAGTTTTCCCGTTTAAAGCATTTGCTGTGGCAACCATTGAATCGTCGTTGTTTTCGTAGCTCACCAAAACGGTGGAAACTTTAGAAATATCCACATCAATTAAAGCATACGCAGAGCCGAAAACATTCAGAATCACATTTTGATTTTTACTTAAATCCGCCAAAATCTTTTTCGATGCATCCGAAATTTTATAAGGTTTATACGCTGTGGAATTGTCCTTATGAAAACCCACGATCACTTTCGAGTTTGCAGGAATGGTCGATATTTCGTTGGCATTCTTAATAATGACGGTCGTTCCCAAATTGAGCTGGTCGAGAAAGGTCTGATAAGGAGCTTCTTCCAGCGGTACATAATAATAAGTTTCCTTACAGTTCAGCGGCAGCAGTTTTTTCTCATCCTTTAACAAAGTCAAAGCGTTGGAATACATCTTCTGAACGATTTTCTTGTGCGATTCGTTGTTCAAATCTTGGTTAATATTTTCGGGATTTCTCGGTTGG